>JAUNJT010000132.1 GCA_030533105.1 Eggerthellaceae bacterium | reverse complement strand
AACTTGATTGCCGCAGGAATCCCCCTGAGCGCTACTCGGTGTGTTCCGAATGCCTACTCGAAAACGACTCCTTTGACCATCAAGCTGTCACTGAAAAGGATAGTCCGTTTTGAGCTTTTCGTCTACCGCGAGGAGGGAAAAGTTCAGGTTTCACACATCGTATCCTTCTCCACGTATCCGGGTGTGGCGTGCAAGGATAAGCTAGTGTATACTCGCCTGCGGTACATCCAAAAAAAGAAAAGAATCGAGTGATCGAAAGACCATGCAAACAGCTGCTTTAGTACTCGCCGCAGGTGCGGGAACCCGTATGAAATCCGATAAGCCGAAAGTCGTCCACGAGGTGCTCGGCACGCCGATGGTGCGCTGGGTGGTCGATGCCGCCCATGCAGCCGGCATCGATTGCGTAGTGACCATCGTTGGGCACAAGCGCGAAGAGGTCATCCCGCTCGTGCCCGATACCCGAATCGCCATCCAAGAGCAGCAACGCGGAACGGCTGATGCGGTTCTTTCAGCACGTGAGGCGCTGGCTGATTTCGATGGCTCTCTCGTTGTGCTTTCGGGAGACTGCCCGCTCATCACGCCTGCGACCATCCAAAAGCTCATCGATATGCGCGAACAGGCCGATGCCGCTGTCGTGGTGCTCACGATGCAGCTTGACGATCCGTTCGGTTACGGGCGTATCATCCGCGATGGAAAAGGCCATGTGGAACGCATTGTCGAGCAGAAGGATGCTTCTCCCGAAGAGGCGGCCGTGTGCGAATGCAATTCGGGCTTCTATTGCTTCGATGCGCGGCGTTTGTTCGCCGCTCTCGAGCAAGTTGGCAACGACAATGCGCAAGGCGAATTCTACTTAACCGATGTTCTCGCCATTTGCCGCGAGGCAGGCGATGCGGTGTGCGCGTTGATTACCGACGACCCGATGGAATGCCTCGGGGTGAACACTCCCGAGCAACTCGCCAATGTCGCCGATATCATGCAAGCCCGCATAGCTGCCGAATAATAGATTCTTTGAGCGCAGATACGTGCTTTCTGCACGTCATATTTGGGTACAATACATGTGTTAAGTACGCATCGATGCAGACGGAAAGGAAGCGTGCACCATGGCGCAGATGCAGAAGAATTTAGCCATTTTCTCAGGATCGGTTAATCCCGTGTTTGCCGAGAAGGTCGCGAGCGAGCTCAAAACGACGTTGGGCAACGTCAAACTCGAGAAGTTCAAGAACGGCGAGATCTACGCGCGCTACAACGAAAGCGTTCGTGGCGCCGATGTATTCCTGATTCAGTCTGTGGCAGGGGAGCATGTGAATGACGCGCTCATGGAGCTGCTCATCATGGCGGATGCAGCGCACCGTGCCTCTGCGCGCGATATCACCGCGGTCATCACGCATTACGGCTACGCACGCCAGGATCGCAAAGCCGCAGCACGTGAGCCCATCACCGCCAAGCTGGTCGCCAACCTGATTGAGGTTTCGGGCGTAGACCGCGTCATCACCATCGATCTGCACCAAGGTCAGATCCAAGGTTTCTTCGACATCCCAGTCAACCATCTTACCGCTCTTTCCATCATGGCTGACTACTTCAACAATAAGGATTTCGGCGGCAAGACCTTGTGCGTCGTAAGCCCCGACGTTGGTCGCGCGAAGGCCGCTAAGAAGCTTTCCGACATGCTGAACGCCGACCTGGCCATCATGCACAAGGGTCGTCCCGAGCATAACAAGGCTGAGATCACAGCGCTGATCGGCGATGTTACTGATAAGGTCTGTATCCTAAACGATGACATGATCGACACGGGCGGTACGCTCGTCGCTGCCATCGACACGCTCATCAACAAGGGTGCCGACAGCGTGTACGTATGCGCTACGCACCCGGTGTTCTCGAGCGGTGCATGCGAGCGTCTCATCAACTCGAAGGCTACTGAGATCATCGTCACCGATACCATTCCAATCGACCCGCAGTACCTGACGAGCAAGATCAAAGTCGTCTCGGTCGCTCCGCTGTTCGCGCGCGCCATCCAAAACGTGTTCACGAACGAGTCGGTGGCCTCACTGTTCGATCCCGATTTTGCGCTGTAGGGCGCACGTACGGTTGCAGGCGAGCGTGTTCACGAAGGAAGAAACCGTCGATTTCGTCATTGCGGGACTGGGTAATCCAGGTTCCGAATATGCCGACACGCGCCACAATGCAGGTTTCAAGACCATTGATGAGCTAGCCAAAGAGTTCGGCGTGAACTATTGGAAGCGCCAAGGCGAAGCCATGGTCGGAAAAGCAACCTGGCACGATAAGGCCATCGTGCTCGTCAAGCCGCAAAGCTATATGAACCTTTCGGGCGGACCTGTGAAAGGCGCGCTCAAGTCGTTCGGCGCTTCAGCAGAGAAGCTCATCGTCATCCACGACGATCTCGATATTCCCGAAGATACAGTTCGCGTGAAGTTCGGCGGAGGGCACGCAGGACATAACGGTCTGCGCTCCATCTGCGATTCGCTTGGCACGCGTGACTGGTTCCGCGTTCGCGTAGGAATCGGACGTCCGCCCGGACGTATGGATTCGGCTGATTATGTGCTCTCGGTTCCGCGCAATGAGGCGCTCGAGCATTTCGAGCATGCCATCGATCTTGCGGCCCAGGCGACGATTTCGCTCATCGAAAACGGGCTTGAGAAAACACAACAGGAGTTCAACGAACGATGAGCGCGCAAACGGAAGGCGTGCAAAAACCGAAGAGCACGAATCCCACAAGCGCAGAGCGTGTCACCGCATTCGCGGTCATCGTCTTCACGATGATCACAATCGGCTGTGCTGCTGGCAATTTCTCGCAGACCGCCATGAATGCCATGTTGGGCGATGTGCGTATCGATTTCGGAGTGGATGTCGATACCTCGCAACTGCTTTCCACGGTGTACATGCTGGTCATGGGCATAACCGTGCCCGTGGTGACCTATGTGGCAAAGCGCTTCTCGCTGCGCACGGTGCTCAATATTGCCTGGGCGTTTCTGGCGCTCGGAGCATTCATCGATTTCATTACCTCAAACTTCTGGGTCTTCTTGCTCGGTCGCATCTTCCAAGCGATTTCGACAGGTATGGTCATGCCGGTCGGCATGGCTTTCGCCATGTTGAATTTCCC
>JAUNJT010000131.1 GCA_030533105.1 Eggerthellaceae bacterium | reverse complement strand
GACGCCGCGGGTGCCGAGCCCGAGGTGGGCGCCAACGTCTCCACGTGGTCGCTCAACGAGGGCATGAATCAGAGGTGGGTGCTCATCCCGAGCGAGGATATGCCCGGCTATTACCGCATCGCGAGCGCGTCGAACACGCTGTTCGTGCTCGATGCCGCGGGGGCTGAGCCTGAAATCGGAGCCAACGTCTCCATCTGGTACGACAACGGGGGCGCAAACCAGCTCTGGAAGCTTGTGGCGTAACTGCAGGCTGTCAGCATATCCAACGTCTCTCAAGGAGGGCGGCGCTTTTGAGTTCCGCCCTCTCTTGGTGTTCTATTAAGGTCTTTTTCGACATCCTTTCAAGAGATGGATTTGGGACGGCTTACGCTATAATGCGGAGAAAGCAAGTTATGCATTTCCGCAGATGATTTAAGGAGTTCCCATGAGTCGCGCGTGCTTCGTTAGCAGGTTTTTGTCCATCCTTGTTTTCCTCGTCTTAGCGGTGTCGATGGCGCCGATAGCGTGGGCTGTAGAGACCGATGGGGAGCTAGAACATGGATTTGCCCCAGAGGTGGTTCAAGCCAGCTTGCCAAAGGATGGTTCAGCCGATTCGGAGCTGCTCTCGCTCGTAAGGTCTCCAAGCGAACCTCAAGGTACTATCTTCGAGTCAGACGATGCTGTAAGCCTCTCGGATCTAATCGATGCGCTTCCTGCATATGAAGCGAGCTGGGAGCTCCCGTATTACTATCAGCAACTCGATTCTGCCGAACGGGCTCTCTACTTGAAGATGAAGTACGAAATCGGTAAAGACGGGATAATCGAGCTGAACGATATCGGCGAGTATTCTTTCGAGCAAATCGACCCGATGCTGGGTTATGCCTTTAGAGCCTTAGAATGCGAGTATCCATGGTTTTCCGTGTATTCATCGTATTACAGCTTATCGGGCAACGATTCCAGCTGCACGATCGAGCTCGGGCAAAACCTATCGTATGCCTACAAGATCGATAAGTCCCGTGCAGCGCTCGATGCCCTGGTGAATGCATGCAGGCAAGGCCAGAATAGATTCGAGCAATTGTTCCTCTATGTCAGCTTCCTGCATGAGCATGTTCCGTACGACTATGATGTTTACTTCCTCTCAAATACCTACTGGGATAATACCTACCACAGTCCCGGAGTCTTGCTAGAGCATCTTGCCGTTTGCGATGGTGTTGCCAAGACAACCAAAGCCCTTTGCGACGAGCTCGATATTCCATGCGTATACATCAATTCCGTGTCGCCAGTTTATGGCTCCCATGCTTGGAATTACATTCAAATGGAGGATGGCATCTGGTACTCCTTCGATGGAACCAATTTCCAATATACAGAAGTCGACGATGATTTCGAGATCGAGGGTTTCGAAAACGGTCTTCGTGACGGAGAGATGCTTGAGGGCAGCTTCCATTCCTCGCAGGATCCCCGGCATGAGGATGTATGCCTTCTCGGTCTTGAGTTCATGACTCTGCCGACTCTCTCGGACTCCGATTACGTGTATAGCGGCCCAGTTCGGGAGTTAAGCCACTACGATGGCACCTTCGATTATGATGAGGGCGAAGCCGTTTTCACCTATTCAGTGAATCCTGATGGTGAGACGTGCACGATTACCGGATACGAAGGCCCGCAGTCGGGGGATTTGGTCATTCCTACGAAAATCGATGGGCTTACCGTCACGGCAATCGGGGAGGCTGCGTTCTATCGATGCAAGGGCTTTACGGGTAGGCTCGTCATTCCCGATACCGTTGAGTCCATAGGGGCCTGCGCCTTCTTCGAGTGCGATGGCTTCACGGGTGAGCTTGATCTTTCCAACAATCTGGTCTACATCAATCAGACCGCGTTCGCGTACTGCACGGGCTTCACGGGCAGCATTAGTTTCCCGGATAAGGTGGTATCCATAGGGGAGTCGGCGTTCTATGGCTGTACCGGGATCAGCGGAGATCTGAATCTTCCCGATAGCTTGCAGGTTTTAGGAGACTATGCATTCGAGTATTGCAGCGGGCTGGATGGCACCTTAGTCATTCCAAGCCAGCTTACGCTTCCTGAGAAAGGCTGCATCGGAGATACGAACTTCAGGGCCATCGAGGTCAGAGGTGATAATCCCAATTATCGTGTGTACGATGGGATTCTGTATTCGCAAGATGGCACGGTTCTCCTGCTGTGCCCGCCTAAAAAACAAGGTGCGTTCACGATACTGGATACGACCGAGGTCATCTCGCAGCAAGCATTTGCATATTGCGACGAGCTGACGGGCAAGTTAGAGTTGCCAGCCGGATTGAAGAGAATCGAGTATCGTGCGTTTTATGAGTGCGTGCTCTCCGGGGAGCTTCAGTTGCCGGATGGTTTGGAGTATATAGGGCAGGAAGCCTTCTCATTCTCCTTTGCGTCAACCGACACGAAGCGGACGGGATTAACAGGCGATCTGATCATTCCGGATTCTGTTACCGAGATCGGCTCCAGTGCCTTTTTAGGAAATGACTTCGGCGGGATACTCGTGCTGTCGAAGAACCTGACGAGAATCGAAGACGCTTTTACATATTGCACGTTCTCGGGACAGCTCGAGATCCCCGAAGGCGTTGAGGAGATTGCGGATTGGGCATTTTCCTTCGGTTCAAGCGATAGGCCGATGTTCTTTGAGCCCCAGGGAGAATTGGTCCTTCCTAAGAACCTGAAGAAGATAGGCGAGCATGCATTCCGCGGTTACGGCATGACGGGTACGTTAGTGATTCCGGCATCCGTAATCTCGATCGGGGACTATGCTTTTGAATGCTGCACTTCCTTAGAGGCTTTCGATGTTGATCCCGATAACGAAGATTTCTCAGCATGCGAAGGCGTTTTGATGAGCAAGGATCAAAGCGTGCTCGTTGCGTATCCCAATGCGAAGGGAATCTCGTCCTACACCATCCCGGATACCGTGACTACCATCGGCGGCGGTTCCTTCTATGGCAACACGACCTTGTCGATCATTATCGTGCCCGACAGCGTGACATCGGTTGGCCAGGAAGCTTTCTGCTGCCTTGCATATGGGAGCGAGATCTATGTGCCGAATGAAGAGATCATGCGGCTTGTCGAAGAGCAGTCATGGCCAGATTGGACGAATGTTTACATC
>JAUNJT010000130.1 GCA_030533105.1 Eggerthellaceae bacterium | reverse complement strand
GGGATGACAGGATTCGAACCTGCGACATCTTGCTCCCAAAGCAAGCGCGCTACCAAACTGCGCCACATCCCGACTTTGCAGCGCAGGCTATTATACTCCATTTGCCGTTGCTTGAAAGAGCAATCGGCAGATTTCGTCAAGCGAGCCTATTCGTCCGAGAGCTTCGCTTTCAAGGCACGTAGGGCATTCCCGCGGTGGGAGAGCTTCGCTTTCTCGTCCTGCGAGATCTGCGCGAACGTCGTTTCGCCATCAAGCTCAACGGGCAAGAACAGAGGATCGTACCCGAAACCGTTCTCGCCGCGCGCCTCATAGCCGATTAAACCCTCGACCGTGCCGAGGGCGACGGTCTCGGTGTCATCCTCATCGATGAAGACCAGACAGCACGCGAAACGAGCCGTGCGGTCAGCTGGCTTGACGTTTTCAAGTTCCTTGAGCAGCTTCGCGTTGTTATCGCCGTCGTTGCCGTGCTCGCCCGCATAGCGCGACGAATACACTCCCGGGGCTCCGTCGAGCGCATCGACGATGAGACCCGAATCGTCCGCCAGAGCTGCCAGCCCGCCGCTTGCCTCATGAGCCGCAAGCGCCTTGATGCGCGCGTTGCCTTCGAAGGTGTCGGCATCCTCATCCGGATCGGAGGCGATGCCGAGTTCGGCAAGCGTCTTGAATTCCCATCCTTCGAAATCGAGCGCACCTCTGATCTCATCGGCCTTATGGGCGTTATTTGATGCGATGACGACGGTCTTGGTCATGGAAAGCCTTTCTTGGGCGGACGCGCATTCCGTAATCCGCACGGTAAGGATCACTCGGGCAGATCGACGTGGTAGACGTTTTCGAGTTCGTGTAAGAACGCGCGGCTTCCGAACGAGCGGAACTCCTCGATGTCGTTTCCCGTGGTGTAGAACTCATATGTCGGCGTCGCGTCAGGCGAAGCATATGCATCGTGAGCTTCGAGCACGCTTGCGGCATCGCGTGCAGCCTCTTCCGCTGACGAGATCAAGGTCACGTCGTGTCCCACGACGCCTCCGATGAGCGTCTTGATCAACGGGAAATGCGTGCAACCCATGACGAGCGTATCGATGTTGCAGTGGGTGAGCGGAATGAGGTATTCGCGTGCGATCTCCTCGAACTCTGGGCGGATGTAGACCTTCGATGCGAGCGAGGTATAGCTTTCGATGGGGCCTTGGGCCATGCGGATGCCCTGCTCGGCGATGATCACGAATCTCGGGGTTGGGACCGAGAACACCGTGATCTGCGGGTCGATGGCGCGGATAGCCTCGGTGTAGGCACCCGAATCGATGGTGCCCTTGGTCGCGATGACGCCGACGCGGCGATTGCGCGTCGTGGCGGCTGCAGCGCGGGCACCCGGCTCGATGACGCCGATGACGGGGATGTCGAGCGTCTCTTGTGCGTGCGCGAGTCCGGCAGCGGTGGCCGTGTTGCAGGCGATGACGATCAGCTTGACCTTGCGATCGACCAGCCATGAGGTGATCTGCTGCACGAAGCCGTCAACCTCCGCAAGGTCGCGTGGTCCATAGGGGCAGCGAGCCGAGTCACCTAAGTAGATGATGCTCTCATGGGGCAGCGCCTTCGCGAGCTCGCTCGCGACGGTCAAGCCGCCGAAGCCTGAATCGAACACGCCGATAGGTGCGTTATTGAATGATGCTGCCAAAGAATCTGCCATCGCCTTGATACCGTTTTACGACATCTGATCTCGTTACTCGAAATCCTTCGCTTGCGGGTCGACGAGCGTCGCGTACATGATCGCCTTGATGGAATGCATGCGGTTCTCCGCCTCGTCGAACACGCGCGAGCGCGGTCCCTCGAAGACCTCGTCGGTCACTTCCATCTCGACAAGGCCGAACTTATCGGCGATGTCGGCACCGATCGTGGTCTTCGTATCATGGAATGCCGGCAGGCAATGCATGAAGATGGCGTTCTCGTCCGCTACGGAGAAGAGCTCCTCGTTGACCTGGTAGGGCGAAAGCAGCTTGATGCGCTGCTCCCACAGCTCATAGGGTTCGCCCATCGAAACCCATATGTCGGTGTAGATGACATGCGCGCCCGTGCAGGCGGTCTTCGGATCGCTCTCGAGCGTGACGCTGCCACCCGTTTGCGAAGCGATCTCTTGGCAGGTCGCCACGAGGTCGGCTGCGGGCATCTGCTCTTCGGGTGCGCAGGCGACAAAGTGCATGCCGAGCTTGGCGCACACGACCATGAGCGAATTAGCGACGTTGTTGCGGGCATCGCCCATGAACACGAGCTTAAGGCCCGAAGGTCCTTCTTCGAAGTTCTCCTCGATGGTCATCAGATCGGCGATCATCTGCGTGGGATGGAATTCGTCCGTAAGGCCGTTCCACACGACGACGCCGGACTTCTCGGCGAGTTCCTCGACGATCGACTGGCTGTAACCGCGGTACTCGATACCATCGAACATGCGGCCGAGCACGCGCGCGGTATCGGCGATGGATTCCTTCTTGCCCATCTGCGAGCTTGCCGGATCGAGATAGGTGACGCCCATGCCAAGGTCATGGCCGGCGACCTCGAAGGAGCAGCGCGTGCGCGTGGAGGTCTTCTCGAACAGAAGCACGATGTTCTTGCCCGTAAGATAGGTGTGGGGGACATGCTCATGCTTGAGCTTCTTGAAGCGCTTGCCGAGGTCGATGAGATATTCGATCTCTTCCGGGGTGAAGTCGAGCAGCTTCAAGAAATTGCGATTGCTCAGTGATACGGTCATAGCGCGCCTTTCGCGGATCTGTGTAAAAAAACTGGCACGCCCGGTAGGAATCGAACCTACAACCGGTGGATTAGAAGTCCACTGCTCTATCCATTGAGCCACGGGCGCGCTTGCTTGTGCTTCTTAAGGGGGAGTCGGTTTTGCACCCCAACTGAAGCCGCAAAAGTATAGCACCTTAAGAGGTAAAGGCGCAAAGCCAAGCGGCCCATGTGCGTAAAACTCCGCAGGATGCACGAACTTGGCACGCTCCCGTGCTTGCTTCGGATGCTGCTGAAAAGGTCGTGGTAATATATCCATTTGGGTATTTCTACGATCGAAAAGGATTCAGCATGCAGATCAAAGAGCAACTTGAGCACATCGTCGGTCAAGCGCTTGACCAGTGCGTTGCCTCGGGGCAGCTTGCCCTCGATGAGGTTCCCGCACC
>JAUNJT010000058.1 GCA_030533105.1 Eggerthellaceae bacterium | reverse complement strand
GCCAGACGCAAACGAGAATATTACCGCAAATGGAGAAAAAGGGCAAGTGAAATGCCCGAATGGTGCCAAACGCGCTAGGATGCTGACACTGGATGTTTCACACTGCGAATATGCTAGGAGCACGCCATGGATACCGAATTGTCAAGCGACGCTTACACCCGCGAATACCTCGCCCTCCTCGATGCTTCGGGAACAGATGAGGCCGATAGGAGAAGCGCATGGCGCTTCGCCGAGCAAAGCGATGCATACTGGCAAGGCCATCCATCCTACATCGGATATCTCCCCCGCCTCTATGGGAAGAAGATGCGTGAGCGCTTCGCCTACGTTGGCAAGACGGCATATGGCATCGTCACGAAGGTCATGGACCATTTCGTAAACGACCCGGAGTACCGCAACGAATTCTGCTTCGACCCGCGCGTCGTAGAGCTCATCTTGCTGCCACGCAGCTATACCGAGCCCCTCCCCCTCGCCCGCATCGATTTCTTCTACGATGAGGAAAACGATACGGTGCGGTTCTGCGAGTTCAATGCCGATGCATCGAGCGGTATGGAGGAGAGCCGCGTTGCACGCGAGGCCATCCGCTCATGCGCCGCATACAAGGCCTTCGAATCAGCACACGAAGTTTACGACGATTTCGATGTGCTCTACGAGGGCTGGGTGCGCACATTCCTCGATATCTATCGCGAGGCGAAAGATACACGAAAGAGCACTCAAGACGAAACGGAAGAGCACTTAGCCATCGCCGTTTGCTTCGATAGCCCCGATCCCGAGTTCGGTGAACTCGAGCGCTACCGTACGCTGTTTATGGCAGCAGGGATGCCCTGCTCGATATTCGATGTACGCGAACTGGCATACGAGGATGGCAGGCTTGTCGGGCATAAGGCGCTCTCGGGTGAAAGCAACGTGACCATCACCTGCGTATGGCGCTACTGCATCATGGTGGATCTTTTAGAGCATTGGGACGAAGTCGGTTCGTTTCTGGATGCCATCAGAAACGATGCCGCAGTGATGATCGGAAGCTTCGCCACGCATCTAGTGCATGACAAGCAGCTGTTCGCTGTTTTGCACTCACCCGCTACAAGCGCCTTCCTCACCGAGGAGGAGCGCGCCTTCGTCAAGGCAAGCGTCCCCTTCACCGCGTTCCTCGATGACACCGCCCTCGATCTCGAATCGATCAAGAGAGACCCGAGCGCCTGGATCATCAAGCCAACCGATTGGTATAGCAGCATCAACGTCCATGCAGGCGCCGATCATGATGCTACCTCTTGGGCAGAGCTTCTCGATCGATGCGTTGAGGCGAGCCGCGCATCGCGCGCACAGGGAAGCGTCCATGACGCCCAAGCGGGATCCCCGTTCATCCTGCAAGCGTTCTGCACGCCGTATCGTACTCCGGCCATCCCCCTCTACGGTCGCGAAGAGGACTTCACCGCTCCGCCGCGGATGTATGGGAACCTCTTGGGAGCGTACATGTTCGCTGGGAATTTCGCAGGCATGTTCTCGCGCCTCGGACCGAACCCGATCATCACGGAGGCGCAAGGGGGCACGACGGCGCCAACCCTTTGGGTGAAAGAATAGACTGATCATCTCTTGGCAGGGAACCCCCTGCCAAGAGTTTCTATGAAGCCGTTTTATGCCTCGGTTTCCTACTCAGCACGAAACCGAAGATGCCGCCGATGAGGCCGCCGATGATGTGCGCCATATTCGAGATGTTGTCGCTCACCGTGATGCCCAAGAATACCTGCTGGCCTACGAAGACGAGGAACACCAAGATGAACGTCAGCGGGATCTCGCCTTCGCGCGCATTGGTCACCGAGCTCATGATGATGAATGCGAAGACGACGCCGCTCGCACCGCACAAAGCCGTCGTCGGGAACAGAAGCGCGTTGATCAAGCCGGTTACCACGCCCGTGCACACGATGACGAGTATGAGGATCTTGCCTCCGTACTTCTCCTCCAGAAGCGGACCGAGCAAGAGGATGTACACCATGTTGCCCGCGAAATGATCCCAGCCTCCGTGGCCGAATACATGCGTTACTAGACGCAGGTAGAACATCGGATCTAAAAACGATGTGAAATAGGTTGCGAAAAACGCGGTCGTGATCTGATTGGCCGTCATCGTCCCGGCAAACGTGACGATGAAGCATATCACCACGAAGCATAAGGTCACAGGCGCATTGAACGAAATGCGCCAACCACGCTTCTTCTTTACGCTTGTCGTTTCCTCAGCTGGAGTGGCGATGACAGGATCATCGAAGGTATCGAATCGCTCAAGAGAGTCGAGTGTCGAATCTTTCATGGCGCTTCCTTCTCACGTAGCCGACATATCCGGATGGTTCTTGTTGGTTGAATCCTTTTGACAGCCTTAAGCGCCTGCTGTCTGAACGCTATCTTTTCCTCGCACTCCCTACTATTCTTCGGAGGCGACCGCCTCGGCAGCTTGCTCGACCTCTTCGATAAGCTCTTGCTTCGCGCCGCACACCATGCAGAAGCGATCGCCTTCGGAAAGCGTCGCACCGCAAACCGAGCACGTCAATGCATCAGCAGGTTCGGGAGCGGCATATGCTGCTTTCACTTCTTCGATGGAGATGCCGCACGTGCTGCAGAACATATCGGTTGACGAGACATCGGCTCCGCACGAGGGGCACTTGAACATCATGGACGAGGCACGCTGCGCCTCGATCTCAGCCTCGATCTCGGCGATCTCCTCATCGATCTTGGCACGCTTCTGATCGACGTCCTCGATGCTTGCGAACAAGGGCTCACGGCTCTCGCGCAACTCGGGCATCTCCTTCACGGTTTCGTATAAGCTCGCACCGAGCTGGGCGGTCAGGTCGCGGCGCTGGCGCAATAGCTCGTTCGCCTGGAGACGAAGCTGCGCTAAACGCCCCGTACGCTTTGCCGACGCGGTACCCTTATTGAATGCGGAGGTGACAGTATCTAGAAAACCCATCGGTGAGCTCCTTTCATACGCGTGCGCAAGCGCACGGCAACTTCCTTAAGAATCGATACTTGGGATTATACGCCTTACTCGCACGTTTGAGAGAATGCGCTTGCGATATACTACAGTGTGCTCGAAACAGAAAGGATCTTGATGGCGCTTTTCGACTACACCATTGATGCCACCAGCGGCTATGCCCGTGCGGGCACGTATCAGACAGCGCATGGCGAGTTTTCAACGCCCATGTTCATGCCCGTCGGCACCGCTGCGACCGTCAAGGGCATCACGGTCGATGTGCTGCATGACTTAAACGCACAGGTCGTTCTCGCCAACACCTATCACTTGGCGATGCGTCCGGGCGCGGATGTCGTCGAGGCAGCAGGAGGCGTTCATCGGTTCATGAATTACGATGGCCCGATGCTGACCGACAGCGGTGGATTCCAAATCTTCAGTCTCGCCGACACCGTCAAGCTCGACGATGACGGCGTACAGTTCAAATCCATCTACGACGGCGCCAAAGTGCATTGGACGCCTGAGGAGAACATGCTCATCCAAGAGAAGCTCGGCGCGGATATCGCGATGCAGCTCGATCAATGCCCTCCGTATCCGGCGACGCGCGAGTTCGTCGAGAGAGCCGTCGACCTTTCGAGCGCATGGGCTAAAAGATGTCTCGCTTCCCATACGCGTCCCGACCAGACGCTCTTCTGCATCGTGCAAGGCGGCATGCATCTCGATTTGCGCCTCGAATCGGTGAGAAGGCTGCGCGAGATCGAGGAAGAGAGCATATCAAGCAGCGGACGTAGGTTCGGTGGCTACGGCATCGGCGGATACTCGGTCGGAGAGAGCCACGACATGATGTTCGAAACGCTCGGAAGCGTCGCACGTGCCTGCCCCGAGGACCGTCCGCGCTACGTCATGGGCGTTGGCAATCCCACGACGCTCATCCGCGGCGTGCACGAAGGCGTCGACATGTTCGATTGCGTGCTTCCCACGCGCACTGCGCGCATGGGCACGGCATTCTCCAGCTCAGGCAGGATGAATTTGCGCAATGCCTCCTATACGCGCGATTTCAATCCGCTCGATGAGGAATGCGATTGTCCCGTGTGCAAGAACTACACGCGCGCATATCTGCGTCATCTCGTCAAACAGGGCGAGATGCTCGGAGGCATCCTTCTCTCCATCCATAATCTGCACTATCTGCTCGATTTGATGAGGCGTGCGCGCGAGGCGATACTCGCAGACGAATTCGAGTCCTTCTATCAGAAGTGGATGAGCTCCCCTGCTGCGAAAGATTACTGATCCAGAACGAGGATATGCCATGGATGCGACCGCAAAGCCAAGCGAGCGCTTCGATGCGGAGATCGAACGCTATCTTGATGACCATTGGGATCAGATCATCGATGATCTACGCACCCTTGTGCGAATAGAAAGCGTCGATGAGAGCTCTTCGGCATGCGAAGGTGCGCCCTACGGACCCGGTCCGCGCAAAGCGCTCGATGCCATTTTAAGAATCGCTGATCGCATGGGTTTTGCAACCCACGACCTTGACGGATATATCGCCTATGCCGATTGGCCTGGTGAAACCGAAACCCAACTCGGCATCATCTGCCATGTCGATGTCGTGCCCGCAGGACCCGGCTGGACATTTACGCCTTTCGAGCTCACCGAGCATGAAGGCTACCTTGTCGGACGCGGGGTATCCGACGATAAGGGTCCGCTTGTCATCTGTTTGCATGCGCTCAAGTTCTGGAAGGAAAAAGGTGTTAGCTTCCCCTACTCCATCCGCTTTATCTTCGGAGCCGACGAGGAAGTGGGCATGCATGATGTCGCATACTATCGCGCGCAGCATCCCGATCCGGCGTTTCTGTTCACGCCCGATGCGGAGTTCCCCGTATGCTACGGCGAGAAGGGCATCTACCAGGCGACCGTGAAAAGCAAGCCTATATGCGTGCGTGCCATCGAAAGTATCGAAGGAGGCATGACGGTCAATGCGGTTCCCGGAGAAGCGCATGCCACTCTCATCGATGCCTTGAGAAGCGACATCGTCGCCAAAGGACGCACGGCACATGCCTCGACCCCGGATCTCGGCGTGAACGCGATCGGTTTGCTTGCGAACGCATTGCTTGGAGAAAACCTCGCTTCGGAAGAAGAGCGCGTTTTCTTAGAGTTCGTAAAGAGGCTCTGCGAGAGCACGGACGGCAGCGCGTTTAACATCGCGTGCGCTGATGAGGATTTCGGGGCTCTTACGATCTGTGGTGGCATGATCAGATATGCCGATGGCATCTTCACGCAAACCATCGATATCCGCTACCCCACTGCCATAAGCTCTCAAGCGATCACCGACGCGCTCACCTCGGCACTTTCACCTCTCGATGTCGAGCTTACCGTCGACAACGTGAAGGAACCGTTCCTAATCGATTCGGACAGCCCCTCGGTACAAGCACTCACGGAAGCATACGAGCAGATCACCGGATGCGAGGCGAAACCGTTCACCATGGGCGGCGGGACCTATGCGAGGGAGTTTACGCACGCGGCGAGCTTCGGTATGGAAACGACTGGAGTAAAGCGTCCTGAATGGGTCGGAGGCATGCACGGCCCGGATGAGGCGATCAGCATCGCAGAATATAAGGATGCGTTCAAGATATACGCCTTTGCGATCGCCAAGCTCATGGAATCAGACATCACCGCATAAGGAAAAGGCACCGCCAATGCGGTGCCTTTCAGATTATCAGATGGTGGTAAGGCTACTCGGCGTCTGAAGCGCTCGCTTCAGCCTCGCCTGCCTTTTGGTCTTCGACCTCGGAGGGATCCTTGATGATCGCGTGGTCGACGACCCACTTGGTTGCGCGCAAGCGCTCGGCGCTCTCGCGCAGGATATAGCCGTTGCCGCTCTCCTCGAATTGCTTACGTGCTTGAGCCGGGCTCTGCGGATTGGTCATGTAGCAGATCTCCTCGATGTCATCATCGGTGACGACGAGGCCCTCATGGCGGAACACGGCATCGAGCGCATAACCCTTCACGAGGGTTTCGCGGATCGACATCATCATCATCATGTTGAACTGCTGCTGACCGCCATTGCGCTCGACATACTGTTCGTAGGTCAAGCCTTGGCGCTGCAGGTTGCGGCGCAGATCGCTCATCATGTTCTTCTGCATGCTCTCGTATACGGGATTCTCGATGCTTCCCTTGAAGCGCTTGGCGAGCTCGCCAGCCGCGACTTCGCGGACCTGCATGTCGTAGGTCATGCGCTGTTCGCGCTCGATCTGCTCCGTAAGAGCCGCACGGAAGCCTGCGAGATCCTTATACATCGGCATGTTCATGCGGACCCACTCATCGTTGATGGTGGGGATGACCTCATGCTGGTTCGCGATGACCGTGACCGTGCAATCGATGGTCTCGGTGATCTCGTTGCCATCGTCATCGATGTTGGGACCCTCGAACGCAAACGTCTTCGTCTCGCCAGGCACCATGCCGATGATCTGCGAATCGAATCCTTCGGGCATATAGCCCTCGCCTGCCGTATACGTGCGGGAATCGCAGCACAGACCCGTCAGACGCTCGCCATCCTTGCTGGCCTCGATGCTCAAGAGCACATGGTCGCCCTTCTCAACGGGATGGGAGCCATCGTCTTGCTCATAGGTCGGCCAATGGGAAGCCATCTCGGACATCTGCTTGTCGACCAAGGTCTCATCCATCGTAAACGGAGGAACCACGATGGTCACCGGCTCGTACGAGCTCAGCTCGTAATCCGGCTTCGGGCTCACGATCAGACGGAATGAGAAGTCCTTGCCCTGCTTCATGGCGGAAGTCGGCATGGCGGTCGGCGGATATGCGGGCATAAGACCGGATTTGTCGATCGCACGCGGGACGAGGTACTCGATCGCCTGCGTCTCGACGACGGAAGCGAGATCCTTGATGCCCATGGTCTCGTTGGCGATCTCCGCGATGGTCTTGCCCTTCTTCGGAGCCAGGTTCATCTGCGAAGCGAACACGCGCTGTGCCTGATATTGCGCACGCGCAACATCATCGGCATCTGCAACCACGTCGAGCTGCACACGGCCATCTTCGAGCTTCTTCTTCTTAACCTTCATGTCTCATTCTCCCTATCTGCAATGCGTCTTATTCAAGCGCTGGCAAGGTAGCGATTACGAAGCGAAGAGCTCGATGGTGTCGCCATCGGCCAGGGTGACCATGGCCTTCTTCCACGTACGGGTCTTGCCGGCCACATAGCGCTGACGCTTCGGCTTCGCCTTCACGTTCAGCGTGTTGACCTTCACGACCTTCACGCTGAAGATCTCCTCGATCGCACGGGCGATCTCGATCTTGTTGGAGTCCTTTGCGACCTCGAACGTATAGGTGTTCTTCTCCATCATGTCGTAGCTATGCTCGGTGATGACGGGGCGAATGATGACTTCGCGAGGATCTTTGTTCATTGCCATTATGCAAGCACCTCCTCGATGTAAGCGAGTGCTTCCTCGGTCACCACGAGAGCCTTGTTGTCAAGCAGCTCATAGGTGTTGATCTCGGCAACGGGGAACACGTTGACCAGAGGAAGGTTGCGGAACGAGAGGAAGGTCTCGACGTCGGAGTTGCCGACGATCAAAGTCACGCGGCGATCATCGAGTCCCAAAGCCTTCAGAATCTTGACGGCTTCCTTCGTCTTCGGGGTTTCGATACCGAAATCCTTGACGACGAAGAACTCGCCATCGGCAAGCTTCGCGGAAAGCGCGGAGCGCATCGCGAGCTTGATCTCCTTGCGGTTCACCTTGAACGCATAGGAACGGGGATGCGGTCCGAAAACGGTGCCGCCGCCCTTGAATTGGGGTGCGCGGATGGTGCCTTGACGAGCACGACCCGTGCCCTTTTGACGGAACGGCTTGCGGCCGCCGCCGCTGACCATACCACGCGTGCGGGTGTTGGAAGTACCCTGACGCCAGGAGGCACGCTGCATGCGTACGACCTGATGCATCACCGGCACGTTCGGTTCGACGCCGAAGACGGTCGCTGAAAGCTCAGCGGTACCTGCCGTCTTACCCGCGGCATCTTTGATATCAATCGTTGCCATAGTGTAAGCTCCTTAATTGCTCAGTTAAGTCTGTTAGGCCATACGTACGCGGACGATGCCATTCTTGCCACCGGGTACAGCACCGCGGACCAAGATCAGACCCTGCTCCTCGTCGATGCGGACGAGCTTCAGGTTCTTGACCGTGACGGTATCGCAACCCATTTGACCGGGAAGGCGGACGCCCTTGAAAACGCGCGACGGGGATGCGCACTGGCCGATGGAACCAGGAGCGCGATGGAAGTGCGCACCATGGCCACCCGGGCCACCGCCGAAGCCGTGACGCTTGATGACGCCAGCGAAGCCCTTGCCCTTGGACGTACCGGTGACGTCAACCTTCGCGACATCTGCGAAGGAAGCGACGGTCACGGTGTCGCCGAGAGCGTACTCGCTCGCATCCTCAACGCGAACCTCGCGCAGATAGCGCTTCGGCTCAACACCCTGTGCCTCGAAATGACCGGCCATGGGCTTGTTCACCTTGTTCGGCTTGATTGTGCCGAAGCCCAGCTGCACTGCTTCGTAACCATCGGTTGCGGCAGTCTTGATCTGGCAGATCTGATTCGGCTCTGCTTGGATGACGGTAACGGGAACGACGGTTCCGTCATCTTCGAAGAGCTGCGTCATGCCGATCTTCTTTCCGAAAATAGCGTTGATCATGTCTATCACCGCCCCTTTACAGCTTGATCTCGATGTCCACGCCAGCGGGCAGATCAAGACGCATCAGGGAATCGACCGTGTTCGGGGTCGGCTCCAGGATGTCGATCAAACGCTTGTGCGTGCGCATTTCGAATTGCTCGCGCGAGTCCTTATTCACGTGCGGCGAACGGATGACGCAATACAGGTTGCGCTCCGTGGGCAGCGGAATCGGACCGGATACCTTTGCACCCGTCTTGAGAGCGGTATCAACGATGAGCTTCGTGGACTGATCCACGATCTCATGGTCGTAGCCCTTCATGCGAATGCGAATCTTTTGATTAGCCACTTACCTTACCTCCATCATGCTTTGTGTATGCACATCCCGAAAGGGCCTATGCATTACCGCCAGCTTTGCTGATAATCTCTGTTGCCACGTTCTTCGGAACCGGCTCGTAGGACGCGAACTGCATCGTGTAGGATGCACGGCCCTGCGTGCCGCTACGGAGATCGGTGGCATATCCGAACATATTGCTCAGTGGAACCTTCGCGCTGATGATCGCGGCGTTTCCACGTTTATCCTGACCTTGGATCATGCCACGGCGCGACGGGATGTCGCCCATGACGAAGCCCATGTACTCCTCGGGGGTCTCGACCTCGACCGCCATGACCGGCTCCAAAAGCGTGGGGTCGGACTTGCGGAGCGCTTCCTTGATGGCCATGGAACCGGCCACCTTGAACGCTGCTTCGGACGAGTCGACTTCGTGATAGGAACCATCGACGAGCTCGACGCGGACGCCCTCGACCGGATAGCCGGCGAGGACACCGGAATTGAGCGCTTCCTGGATGCCCTTGTCGATCGCGGGGATGTATTCCTTGGGAATCACGCCGCCGACGATCTTGTTCTCGAACTCGTAGCCCTTGCCACCCTCTTGCGGGTACATGTTGATGACCGCATGGCCATACTGGCCGTGACCGCCGGACTGGCGGACGAACTTGCCTTCCGCACCCATAACCGGCTTCGTAGCGGTCTCGCGATAGGCGACCTGCGGCTTGCCGACGTTCGCCTCGACCTTGAACTCGCGCATCAAGCGATCGATGATGATCTCGAGATGCAGCTCGCCCATGCCGGCGATGATCGTCTGGCC
>JAUNJT010000129.1 GCA_030533105.1 Eggerthellaceae bacterium | reverse complement strand
CAGACGAGCACGTCATCGGTCGTGAACATGAAATCCATCTCGATGGCCAAAGCACCCGCCTGCAGGGATCGCGTGAGCGCCTCTCGTGAATTGGTGTACGCTTCACCTTCGTACCCGCCGCCCGCATGCGCGATGAAGCCATCCGCACCCCAGACAGGCACCCCGGCCTTCTCGCAAGCATGGTCTTCGCGCATCTTGCGCATCCGATTTGCGACTTTATCGACGCTCAACCTCATGGCCATACCTCCCCTCACTCATGCGTTTTCACCCCGTTAGTATAGAATAGAAGCGCTTATATAGCGTCATGAACCATCAGCCTCATCGCGTTATCGCAGGACGGAGCCATAGGTGAACGCTCAACAAGAATATCTGCTCGGGCTGCTTCGCGAAATCCACGAACTGTGCATCGCCAACGACATCACGTACTACATCGTCGGCGGTACGCTGCTCGGAGCCTTACGAAACGGCGGATTCCTCCCGTGGGATGACGATGCCGACATCTGGATGACGCAGGAAAACTACCGGAAGTTCATCGAGGTTTGCAAGACGCAGCTTCCGGAGAACCGTCATTTCGGCTCGCCGGAAACAAGCGAGACCTACGGAAACAACGTCCCCCGGTACGTCTCCAAGGACACGACATCCATCCATACCTGCCAATCGCTTCACGACGATATCGCGGGCGTCGTCATCGACGTGTTCATCCTCGATCCTGTTGCCGATGGCGATGAGGCTTACGAGGCCTATTTGCAAGACCTCTACCAGTATGGCGCCGTCATCAACTACGCAAATGCCGTCGGCGCCCGATTCGAGATAGACGCCGAGGAATTCAAGCGCAACATCGCGCTTGAGCGCGAACAGGGCCGCGCCGCTGTCGTCGACATGTTCGAGAAGCGCCTCGCAACCCATTTCGACCCCGATGGCGAGTGGTATGTGCTGCGGTGGTGTGGTGTACCCGAACGTCTTAAACGATCCTGGTTCGAAGAGACCATTCTCGTCGAGTTCGAGGGCTTGCAGCTCATGGCGCCGAAGGCATGCAACGAATACCTCACCCAGTATTTCGGCGAAGAGTGGATCGAAGTTCCCGGTTCCGTGACGCCCGGCAAGCACAATACGGCAACTTCGCTCGCAATCCCCTATACCGAGGCGCTTGAATACTATGAACCGACCATTCCCCGCGAGAAGATTCATGAAGAGGTGATCGAGCGCCAGTACCAGATCTTCGCGGATGCGAAGGCTGATCATTTCATCAAGAACTCGCTGATCATGGCGCAGTCCCGTATCGTCGTGAAGGATCTGGAGAAAAAGCTTGCGCAGAACCGCGCGGCATTCGAGGAGGCGCTCGAACAAGAGGATGCGGCAACGTTAATGGACCTGCTCGGAGACTATATTTCGTGGCAGATGAATACCGAAGTCGTGGGCCGCAGGCTGTTCAAGTTCGCCGAACGGTTCTTCAGGCCGATACTCATCGATGTTCCCGACGAGGTTTTCGAGGGCGCGCTCATCGCGCTGGTCGGCAACGGCCGCGTGGGACACGCATCACGTATGTTGCAATTACATGATAGGTCCGGCAAAGCGCATACACCGCGCATGGCCCATATCGCGCACTTGATCGAAACCATGCATGATGCGGCAGACGCATATCAATACGGCCGATACGAAGCGGGATACGAGAGCGCAAAATCGTTGCTGAATAGCGGAAACCTGAAACCGGTCGCCTTCTACCGGCTCGCATTCGAAAACGCGTGGGCGCGGTATCTTGAAGGGGATGCGGAAACCGCGTGGCGAGAAACCGCCGTCTCCATCCTGAACGAAGGCATCGAAGCCTACCCTGAAGAAGGCCTGCTCCTGAAGTTCAAAGCCGATATCGAGTGGCACGATGGCGAGCAAGACACGGCTCGTATGCACTACCTCACAGCCGCCGAAAGCACCCGCAACGGCATCGCCCTCAACGACATCACGAAGAAGACGGGATACCATCCCAGTTGGTTGCGCAAGCCCGCATGGGCTCGCGAGGTCGGCATACCCCAATGGTCCGGCGAAGAGCCGAAACCCTTGGCAAAACCCCCGGTGAAGAAGCAAATCAAGCCCGAACCCGACAAACGGCAGGATTACCTGCTCGGCTTGCTCGCGGAACTTGCCGAGATTCTCGACGATTCCGGCATTGAATACCTGCTCGCACCCGATTTGGCATGCGCGCTCGAGATTCAGCGCAAGCCCTCCGCAACCATCGCGGACTACGGCATCATCATCAAGCCAGCAGATGCGCCCAAGGCCGCGAAAGCAATTGTCGCTACCGCTGCCGACAACCGGTTTGTCGGTTACATGGGCACGGGCATGCGTACGTCTTCGCAATCCATCGAGTATTTCGGCACCGATTCGGTATACATCGAGCCACGCGGCAATTATCGGCCGCATATCCCATGCTTGGGCACATGGGTGCAGCCGGTCGAGCCCACTGGCTATCCGACTGACATCAAAAAGATGCTCTCATACTGGCATACCGGCAAAGAGCCATCCAAAACCGCCAAACGGCTGGCGTTCCGCGCCTATTGCGCCTTAAAGGGGATCGAAGCGGGATCTGCCAAGAGCGGAGAGAAGCTCTACGGCTGGGCCATGGCCGCGGCAGCCCAGGCGGCGAACGACGGCACAATCGCAAGGCGCGGCAAGCGCGTTCCGTTCGATTTGAAGTTCTTCGATGATCCATCGACGGTCGATTATGGTGGCAGGAGCTTCAAGGTCCCCCATGATATCGAGGGCTACGCGAACGCGTTCTCCTGTACGGACGAGGCGGGGGCCCTGGCTATACCCGCCGGAAGCCTCTGCTCGTACGTCTATGGCATGAAAGAATGCATGGATGAGCACACGTACGAGAAAATCGTGGCAGCCCAAGACGAGCTCAAACGTACGAGGGCATCCAAGGCGCGTACCTTGAAGCATTTCCGGAACAATTTCGCGCAACAGCTGCTCGCCGTGAGGCTCAAAGAATTGTCCGTCGAGCTGAAACCGCGAAAAGACGAGATTCTGGCACTCGATGCGGCCGGCGACAAGAAAGCCTTGAAATCCCTGTTGTCCGGTTACCTCGCATGCGCCCGCGAATTCGACGGCGTCGGCCCGATGAGCTTTGATGACGACATCTACCGCATCATGAAGAAGCTCCGCTAACCACCGCTTTTGCGGCTGACCACCTTACGTAAAAA
>JAUNJT010000128.1 GCA_030533105.1 Eggerthellaceae bacterium | reverse complement strand
GCGTGGCCATCTTCTTCTCCACGCACATCATCTCCGACATCGAGAAGTGCGCGGACGACATCGTGTACATCTCGAAAGGGCGCATCGTGGCAGCCGTATCCAAGGAGGAATTCGCAAAACGCTATCAGAAACAGGACGAAACCCTCGAAGAAGCATTCCTTCGTTTGGAAAGAGGTGTTCAGAATGCGTAACCTGCTCGTCAAGGAAATGAAGCTTTCCGCCTCTATCCTCTCCTACATCTTTATCGCGTTCGGCTTGATGTTCTTTTTGCCGGGATACCCGATTCTCTGCGGCGTGTTCTTCTCATGCCTCGGCATCTTTCAAAGCTTTCAGAATGCGCGCGAAGCGAACGATCTGGTTTTTTCGGCTCTTCTACCTGTATCGAAGCAGGATGTGGCGAAGGGTAAGATATATTTCTCGTGCATCATCGAGCTGTGCACGCTTTTGCTGATGGCAATCGTGATGATCATCCGTATGACGGTGCTCGCGGATTCGCCAATTTATCTGCAGAACGCGCTCATGAATGCAAATCCGTTTGCGCTCGGTGTGGCGTTTCTGATGTTCGGACTATTCAACCTCATCTTCATCGCGGGCTTTTTCAAGACATCGTATAAGTTCGGGAAACCCTTCGTGACCTTCATCATCGTCGCGTTCGTGGTAATCGGAATCGCTGAAGCCTTTCATTTCATTCCTGGATTCGAAGCACTTAACGCATTCGGTTTTGCGAACCTCCCCTTGCAGCTCTGCTTGCTCGCAGCGGGAGTAGTGTGCTATATCGTTCTCACGTGGTTTGCGCTGAAGAACTCTGCCGCAAGCTTCGAGAAGACGGACCTGTAGGAGGCAACCATGTTCAAGGACAACCTTCTTATGCTGCGAAACATTCACGGCTTCTCGCAGGAAGAGATCGCCGAGAAAATCGGTATCTCGCGCCAAGCGTATGCGAAGTGGGAAAACGGCGCCACCGTCCCAGATATCGAGAAGTGTCAACGCCTTGCACAGGTCTACGACACCACAATAGATGGACTGCTGAAGACCGAAGAACTTGACGGTGGTCGCATAATCCCGCCAGCTCCTAAAGGCAAGAACATGTGGGGCTCCGTCACGATGAACGAACGCGGGCAAATCGTCATCCCGAAAGCTGCACGCGATCACTTCAAACTCAATGCCGGGCAGCGGCTCATCTTGCTAAGCGAAGACACCGCGGGATTCGCCCTCGTCCCAGCAGAGATCTTCGAGAAGAAGCTCGAGCTTATGAACCAGGCCTTTTCATCGGCGGGCGAATAGCACCCGGTTGATTGAAAGCCCCTCATCAAGTCAGAAGCCCTTCGCTTCGTCTATTCGTGTGCTATAGTGGCAACGAGTGAAAAAGCTATGCGTTCTAAAGGAGGACGAGATGGCAGAACAAGTTAGCGAGGAAAGCGCGCGCTCGATTCTCGATTTCGGTATGGCGCAAGCCAAGACCATGCTGAATGACCCGGATTCGGTTGACGACCTGCTCGGACAGGTGAAAGAGCGGGTCAGCAACCTGCCTGGAGCACTCGCGGGATCCCTCGCGAAGGTGCCGACTATGGCATCCATGATCAAAAGCTATATAACGGGCGAATACACCGAGATCTCACCGAAGGTCATCGCCTGCGTGCTGGGTGCGCTGATTTATCTCGTGAAGGGTAAGGACCTCATCCCCGACAGCATCCCGATCCTGGGCTGGGTTGATGACATCGCCGTCGTGGCGCTGGCCATCAAGCTGAACGAGAAGGAAATCCGAGCATTCGAAGCATGGAGATTGGGCTTCGTGCTCCCGGAAGACGCCGAAAAGAAACAAGACACCGGAGTCGCTCAGGCATAAGCTCTAAAGCTCACCACGAGCCATTAAAGCAGCATCTTCGGCAACGGCTTCCTCGATGGCAGCCGCTTCTTCCTCTATAAGCTCCGCCACCTCGGCCTCATCTAGGTCGTGCTCTGCACGCATGCGCTCGGCCTCCTCGGGCGTAATGCCTTCTGCCTCGAGTTCCTCCTCCTCGGCCTCGCTCTCCATCTGCTCGAACAGCTGCGACTGCGCACGCACTTGGCGGATTCCCTCTGCTTCGATGAACACGCGCGTCGCATCGGGAAAGCGCTTGTATATCTGCGCCTCGATGTCATCCACCGCACGCAGGATGTCTACGGCATCCGATTCCAAATCGAAATTCGCATCGATGGTTATCAGCAGCTGATGAGGCCCCATGTACATGGACAGTACGCGGCCGCAATCCACCACATAGGGGTTCGATTCCACGATTTCGATGACTTCGCGGGTCTCCGGTTTGTTCAAGCCCTCGCCTATGAGCAAGTCTTTCGTTTCAGAAAGCAGAACATAGGCCACAGCCATCAACAGAAGGGCGATAAGCACCGACGCGATGCCGTCGATGTAGGGGTTATCGAGTGCATGGCCGAGCACTACGCCGAAGAATGCAAGCACCAAGCCAGCTTCAGCCGCCGCGTCTTCGAGAACGACAGTATAGAGACTTGGATCTTTGCAATAGCGTATGAACTTGATGGGGCCCATATTACCGCGGGCCAGATTGAACTGCTTGATTGCGATACCAAGCGTGACACCTTCGATAAGCATACCCGCCACGATGACAACGATGTTCAACGTGGGATCTCCCAAGTGCGTCTCGGGCGTGATATTCGCAAGATACATCACGCCTTCAACAAGTGAGATACCACCGCCAACGGCGAAGATGAGCACGGCAACCACCAGCGTCCAGAAGTAGAGCTCCTTGCCATGCCCGAACGGGTGGTCCTCGTCACCACCCTTCTTTGATTGTCGGATTCCGAACAGCACGAGGAAGTCGTTACCGGAGTCCACAATGGAATGAATGCCTTCGGAAACCATCGCCTGCGAGCCAGAAAGCCAAGCGGCAATGAATTTTACGATTCCGACGAGGATGTTTCCGATGATGGCGGCGATTACCGCAGTCGTCGAGCTGCCTTCCGCCATGCTCTCTGCAGGAGGACGCTGGACGCGTTCGATGGGATCAGTGGAATCGATGGAATCCAAGAAATCTTGCATTCGAGGAGAATCGCCATCGGCATCCGATGGCTCGTACGTTTCCCTATTGCCGGCATGTGCCGGCTGCGAACTGTGATAGTCGTCCAAAGCGTTCCTTCCTTCGCATTGCAGATGGCATGTGATTATAACGGACGTCGCAGCGGGATGCCACGTCCA
>JAUNJT010000127.1 GCA_030533105.1 Eggerthellaceae bacterium | reverse complement strand
CCGTGCACACCTTCGAGACCTCGCTTGCAAGCGCGCGTGAGGCTGGTGTCACTGCACTGTTCGGCGAGAAGTACGGCGAGTTCGTACGCGTCGTCGACGCAGGCGGGTTCTCCCGTGAGCTGTGCGGTGGCACGCATGTCGCCAATACCGCCGAGATCGGTCTCGTGAAGATCACCTCCGAAAGCTCGGTTGGCGCGAACCTGCGCCGTATCGAGGCCATCACCAGCTACGATGCGCTCGCATACTTAAACAATGCCGAAGCGCAACTCAAATCCATTGCGGAAGCCGTGAAGGCCAAGCCGCTCGAGGCTTTCGAGCGCGTGAGCGCGAACCTGAAGACCTTAAAGGAACTGCAGACCGCCGCCAAGCGCGCCAAGCAAGGCGCATCCGATGACGGTGTTGCCAAGCTTTTGGATGGCGCTGCGATCGGCAAGGGCGGATATCCCGTCGTCATCGGTAACGTAGGTAAGGCGGATGTCGGTGGTTTGCGCAATGCATGGGATGTGCTTCGTGCCCGCATGCAGGCACCGGGTGCGGTCGTCATCGCAGCGGACAATGGCGGTAAGCCGCTCATCATCGCTGCGGGTACCGATGAGGCTGTCGCAGCAGGATTCGATGCGCTTTCCGTCATCAAGTCAATCGGCTCGTATATCAAGGGCGGCGGCGGTGGAAAGCCGACGATGGCCCAAGCAGGTGGCAAGGACCTTTCGGGTATCGAGGATGCCCTTAACGCCGCGAAGGAGCTGCTGCTGTAAGGCGTGCGTGCCTTACAGCGGGGATCATCCATGCGCATCATGGCGCTCGACATCGGTGAGAAGCGCATCGGGATCGCGATCAGCGATCCGGATGAGCGTGTCGCCACGCCGCTGTGCGTGCTCGATGCCAGCCAAGTCGAACGTGGTGAGAAGGCCTTCACACGGTTGCTCGAAGAC
The DNA here is from genome assembly GCA_030533105.1 of Eggerthellaceae bacterium. Taxonomy (GTDB): domain Bacteria; phylum Actinomycetota; class Coriobacteriia; order Coriobacteriales; family Eggerthellaceae; genus SIG42. The sequence continues at coordinate 2,293 of JAUNJT010000127.1, read as the reverse complement.
TGGGAACCTGAGCTGTTCTTAGCGGGTCTGCCGCTTTCGCTTTGCGGGGAAGAAGGCCCGCAATCCCTTCGCGTGAAAAGCATCGCGAGCGGAATCTCCGAGCGCTTCTCAATTCCTGTCGAGTATTCCGATGAGCGCTTAAGCTCGCGAGAGGCCAAGCGGATATTACGTGAAGAGGGTTTGAGCGAGCGGGAGATGCGCGGCAAAATAGATATGATAGCTGCAAGCGTTTTTTTGCAAACATGGCTCGACGAGAAGGCGAGCATTAACTCGGATGCTTCCGCGAAGTAGGCGGATGTAAGCATCATGACCGAATAAAGGATTTAAGCATGGCCAACTATCGGCAACAGCCGCGAGGACGTCATTCGACCATACAGCCTCAGGTATATTCCAACTACCCACGCGAATCGCGGGCGACCCGTCAAGCCCACGCGAAAGGATATCGCCAGTTCCAAAGCTACGATACCTCTGCGATCAAGCCGCCCAAGAAGCGCTGGCCGAGGGTGCTTGCCGCTATCATCGCATTAATCGTGGTTGCGGGCCTGTTCGTCGGTGCATTCCTGTATTTCAAGTCGTGCTCGAGCGAGGGCGAAGCCGGTGGAACGCTTCCCGAGGGCAAGCAGGTCGCATTCGTTGTCGAAGAGGGCTCGCTCGCCTCGACCGTTTCGAACAATCTGGTCAAGGCGGGATTGATCGGCGATGCCACGAAATTCACGAAACGCCTTACCGAGCGTAAGGCCGATACGGCGCTCGCGGCAGGAACGTATACGCTGACGGCCGGTATGTCGATGGACGAGATCATCGACATCTTCCTGAAAGGTCCGGGAATGAGCGTCTATACGGTGACGGTGCCCGAGGGCTCCCGTCTCACTGAGATAGCCGCCGCCGTCGAGAAGACCACAGGCGGTCGGGTGACGGCAGCCGAGTTTCTGGAGCAGGCGTCCGATGCGAGCAAATACGCGAGCGCGTATCCCTTCCTCTCAGAGGCTGGGACCAATTCGCTCGAGGGCTTTTTGTTCCCCAAGACCTATGATGTCGGCCAGAACGGCACGGCCGACAGCATCATCAAGATGATGCTTACGCAGTATCAAAAGGAAATCGAGACCCTGAACTTCAGCTATCCAGAATCCCAAGGCCTGAACAAATACCAGACCTTGATCTTAGCCTCCATCGTTGAGAAGGAAGGCTCTCCCAATACGAAGAGGAAGATCGCCTCGGTTTTCTACAACCGCCTTGCAATCGACATGGCCCTGCAATCGGACGCGACGACCATGTATGAGGTCGGTCGCGAGCCGACGGTAGAAGAGGTGCACGCCGATACGCCGTATGGCACCTACACGCGTACGGGCCTGACTCCGACGCCGATCTGCTCTCCGAGCCTCGATGCCCTTCAGGCGGTGTGCGATCCTGAGAAGACCGATTATCTCTACTTCGTCTTCAAAGCTGACGAAGACGGCGTGCTGCATTGCTATTTCAGCGAGACCTACGACGAGCACCTGGCCGCGATCGGCTAGGATGAGCCGGATCGCGCAATCGGGCGGGGCAGCGATGTTCTTCAAGCCGGACAGGTACTTTTCCCGCATATCCCGTATCGATATCGAACGGGACGTGCTCGGTTGCGGGTTCACGCATATCCTCTGCGATGTCGATAACACCATCCTGACGCGCGATGACCATACGGTGCCCGTCGATGTCATGGCGTGGATCGATAAAGCGCGCGCAGCGGAGGTGTCGATCTGCCTGCTTTCCAACAACTTCCATCATGGCGTCCAGGATCTGGCCCAGCGCCTTGATCTGCCCGTCGTCGCCAAAGCGGTCAAGCCGCTGCCGCACGGGTTCATCCGTGCGAAGAGAAAGCTCGGCGGAACGCGCAAGGATACGCTCGTCATCGGCGATCAGTTGATCACCGATGTGATCGGCGCGCATATCTGCGGACTTAAAGCCTATATGCTCGTTCCGCTCGTCGAGAAGGATCTGTGGCATACCTTGCTTTTGCGGCATCTGGAACGCGCCATCTTGGGCAAGCTCCGTCCCGAGGATGAAGTCGCACCTTTCCCAGACGACGTATCCGACGGTGTTCCTGCGATGGGATAAGCCATGGAAGCCGCATCAAACCAGCCTGCTAAAGAGCCTGCCGTCTTCGATAAGCTGTTCTTAGTCGGACGCGATATCGCGCATTCGCTTTCTCCCATTCTGCATAATGCGGCATGTGCGGCACTTGGTCTTCCTTGGACCTATGAGCTGAAAGATGAGCGCGAGAAGAAAGACGCACGCGCGTTCATCGAATCGCGCG
>JAUNJT010000011.1 GCA_030533105.1 Eggerthellaceae bacterium | reverse complement strand
CTGCGCCAAGAGAAGAATATGACCCAGCAAGAGCTCGCTGCTAAGTTGTTCGTTACCCGCCAAGCCGTTAGCCGCTGGGAAAACGGCGAGACCACCCCGAGCATCGACATGGCAAAGCTCATCGCCAACGTCCTTGATGTGCCCATCATGCGTGTCCTCGACCTTCCCCAAGAGCCTTCATGCCAATGCTGCGGCACGCCGTTTTCAATCCCGAACATGCCGAAGGGCACAGACGCGGATGGCACGGAGAACCCGAACTACTGCAAATGGTGCTATGACGAGGGCGAGTTCGCGAGCGCGACCATGGACGATGTTATCGAGAAATCAGCCCCCTATCTTATGCAGGCTACCGGCGTGAGCCTTGACGAAGCCGTGTCGTTCATGGGCGCCTTGCTCCCCTCTCTGGCACGATGGAAAGCCGAGCAGTAGCAGAACAGACCGAAGAACAGCAACTGGCGGACATCCCCGTGTCTGATACAATCGAAGCATTACTGCGAGCGAGTGCGTTCGGAGGTGCCTTGATTGATGAACCGTTCACGATATGTTGTCGAAGCAATCGGAAACGACGGAGAGCATCTGCTCTACAACACCGAAAACGGAGCTTTCGTACAACTCGATGATTCTTCCTATGACGCTTGGCAAAAGGACATCTGCTCGGAAACGCTCTCCGATGCTCTGACCTCATATGGCTTTCTCACCGAGCTAACGCCTGACGAGCAGCTTTGTCGCCAGCAAAAGCTCTTCGATGCCGAACGGGTTGATGCCTCATGGTTCAAGCTCTGCATCATCCCAACGTATGCTTGCAATTACCGCTGCCCATATTGCTATGAGCTTGGCCACAACAAGACCAAAGGCAAAATGGATATGCGCGTTATGGATGCGATAGAGTCGTTCGTGGAATTCAAGCATGAGCAAGACGATTTCAGCAGCATGTTCATACAGTGGTATGGGGGCGACCCCTCGCTCGCCCTTGATGAGGTAGCAGAGCTGTCACGCAGATTGATCGCGTGGTCAGATGCACATGGCGTGATGTACACATCCATGATGCTGACCAATGCCAACGTCATCGGTGAGACGGAAGCACACCTCCTCGCGGATTGCCGCATCTCCTCAGTGTATTTGACGATCGATGGGCCCGAAGAACTCCACAACAAACGACGCATCGCCGCCGATGGATCGAATGCGTACGAGAACACCATCAACGCCGCTCGTTTCCTGCGTGCGAACGGCATCTCGCTTGTCGCCACGATGAACGCCGACAAAATCAACATCCTAGAATATGGCGAACTGCGCAAGAAGCTTTTCGAAGAAGAGGGCATCGTGCTCTCACTCGCCAAGCTGTGCGATTACGGCCATTTTTACGGGAAGGAGCCATTTAGTGCTCCCGACTTTGATTTGTTCACGCACGAAGAATTCTTCGCAGCACAATTCGCCGAGTTCGCCAAGCAGGATCATACCGCCAACGAGCTGCGCGAGAAGCTGCGCCCTATCAGGCGCTTCTGCAACGGACAACTCGATAATTACTTCAACGTCGACCTTGTCGGCGATGTGTATAAATGCGACGGACGCGTTGGTGAAAAACCGTGGGTGCTTTTCAACCTGTTCGACGATCCGTCAGCATGGAAGCTGCATGAGATAACGTTCGATGCAACGAGAAACGAGCAGTGTGCGGAATGCGAGCTTCTGCCTGCTTGCCAAGGCAGTTGCATCTGGGAGCGCGTATGCTCGGACATGCCTTGCCATCCGTTCCGCACAACCATCGATGATTACCTACGGCTTTACCAGAAGCTTCTCGGAAACGAAGCGGGAATAAGCTGCGGTTCGCATGAAACCGCATCGGGATTCGCAGTCCTCGCAGAGCCGTATCAGACCGATGTGCTCGGTTGGGATAAGCTGCAGGAATACGCATAAGCGTAAAAAAGCCGCCCGAAAGGGACGGCATAAAATGCGGTGGCGGAGAGCCGGGGATTCGAACCCCGGATACCCTTTTGGGGTATACTCGCTTAGCAGGCGAGCACCTTCGGCCTCTCGGTCAGCTCTCCGCGATTTAAGAAACGCAGGAAGTCATAATACCTGCAATACGCTCAGTTTGCAAGCGACCTGCCTATTTGCTCCACGGCCAATTCCGTATCACATGAGCCTTCGTCGCCTTCGTGCGATATGCCGGGTTATGCTTGAGGAAAACAGCCCGGCATAATAAGGTGACGAGCAAGCCAACAACTGCCGTTGCGAAGAAGCAAATCATCAATTCGAACACATCCGCATTGCCTTCGAAGAGCGCATAGGCGGACGCCAAGCCGAACCCAACGCACAAGATGCCACACAGCACCAAGAAGCATTTGATAACGATTTCCTTGGCGCGCGGGGGTGAAGTGAGGACAAGCGCGACGGCATACACGATACCTGCAGCAACAGCCAGCACCGCGATCATAGGCAAAATACGATACAGTCTTACGAAGAACATATCCGCCTCCCTATCGATTCGGCACCACTGCGGCGCTCAACGATGAAAACGTCGTTGTACGCGCCCACCAACCTTGCTGCTTGGCACTTGCAGCAAGCTTTCGCGCTTGCTCGAACGTACCGCACACGACAAAGACCGCCGATCCGCTTCCCGAAAGCAATGATTCTGCCGCCTGCGGCTGCTTTTCTATCCATGAGAACACCTGCGAAAGCTCGGGCAGCAGCATGCATGCCGGTGCTTGAAGGTTATTATATAGCGTCACCTCAGACGCTGCTTCCGCTTGACGGGCAAGTTCGCACACCTGCTCATCGAGCGCTTCACCCATAGCGTCGAACGAGCGGTAAACTTCCGCGGTCGACAGGCCCACGTCAGGCCTGATGAGCACCACGCTTTCGTTGCGTGGAGCCAAGGCCCGCTCGAAGATATCGCCCGAACCACTCAGCCGGGCACATCCTCCATACAAGAAGAACGCAACATCGGCTCCTATCGAGCGGGCGGCACGGATTATCGCTGGATGATCGGCCCCTATCCCCCATAGATGCGCTGCGCCGACGAGCGCTGCGGCCGCATCAGACGATCCACCACCGAGACCGGCTTGACTCGGGATATGCTTCTCGACCTTTATTTCCACAACCTGCTCGGCGAGAGGGACGTCGTCTACCGCAAGCTCACGGGCAAGAGAGAACACCGCTTTGGCAACCAGGTTGTCTTCGGGAGCCACATCGGGCGCCTCGATTTGAGCAGAACCCGTACACGATACGCGAACACGAAGCGCTTCCGCGCCCGGCATGTCGGATGTCGCTTCCAGCTCTGCGTCAACGAGCATGCCACACGTCGGATCGTCAGGGGCGCAGGAATGCATGTACAGCACATCGTGCAACATCAGCGCATGCATAACCGTAAAGACATCATGGTATCCGTCATCGCGTCGGTTTCCGATACCCAATAGCAAGTTGACCTTCGCGGGAGCGACAAGCTTGATGGTTCCTTGGGGCAAACGCTTCATATCCTTTATCGTCGTCTCGCGGGCGTAATTCACTAAGTCGATCGGCTGATCGGCCTGCTGCGCGGCAAGAGGTTGTTGACGACCAGAAAGGCTCATTACTCTTCCTCCAAGACAGTTTTTTTCGCAGCTTTTCTCTGGGCGCGTCGTTTCGCAAAGAAGTCCGTCAGGAGTTCGGCGCATTCATCCTCGCATACGCCTGCGCTTACTTCAAACGTATGGTTGAGACGTTCATCGCTATGAACGCTGTAAAGGCTCCCCAACGCACCAGCCTTCGGATCTTTCGCACCATACACGCATCGGTCGATGCGCGCTTGATGCATAAGACCTGCGCACATCACGCACGGCTCAAGCGTCACATATACCGTACATCCCGTAAGGCGCCAGCAGCCCAATTCGGCGGAGGCTTGCTTCATAGCCAAGAATTCTGCATGTCCTGCTGGGTCCTGCGTTGTTTCTCGGAGATTGCACTCCTGTGCGATGACGCATGGTTCGGTTAGGGGTTTGCGCGTTGCTGGGTCGATCGGCGCGTACACGACGACGGCGCCGATGGGAACCTCGCCCAGCGACTCGGCACGACGCGCTTGCTCAAGCGCCAACTGCATGTATTCTTGATCATCCATGGCTTCGATTATATGGTATCCTATGCCCTGCATTACGCGAGGCTTCGTTTTTTCTTTAGGTCTGCGGGTGCCGGTCGCATGACCGATGCGTTTCGTGCGGAGGATTGGCCGAGTGGTCGAAGGCGGCAGTCTTGAAAACTGTTGAGCCGCAAGGTTCCGTGGGTTCGAATCCTACATCCTCCGCCATTCTTTCCCGATTCACCTAAGCAGAAGGCTCGAGCTTATGATAGGCACGTAAGGTGCGTATCGCCTCGTCTACCTGATTGGGATTAAGCACGTTCGGCTCGTTCCCCGTCGCGAGCGCTTGGATGTACAACTGGCAACAAAATTCTATATCTGAAGCCATCGTATAAGCCTCATATACGGAATCCCCGCATACCACAAGTCCATGATGGCCCAAAAGCACCGCGCGATGACGCTCGTCGAGCGCTTTCGCAGCAGCCTGCGCCAACTCATCGCTTCCAAACGGGTAATAGGGAATGCAGGGAACGTCCTCTCCTGCCGAGCACACCAGATAGTGAATCGGCGGAAGGGCCTTTTCCATGCATGCAAGCGTTGTCGCATAGGGGGAATGCGTATGGATGACCACCTGCGTTGCAGGCAACGCATGATACGCGGCCAAGTGCATGCCAAGTTCGCTTGACGGCGTATGGCCATATCGGCTGGGCGCAACCGGGGTGCCTTCGGCATCCACTATCGGTACATCTTCAACAGTCATCAGACGATATTCAACGGCAGATGGTGAAATCGCGAATTCCTCCGTACCCGCCACGCGCACACTGATATTACCGCCCGTCGCATGCGTGAGCCCGTCATCAACCATCTTCTTGCAAAAAGCCACGACCTGCTCGGCAGCCTTCAAGCGCTGCTGGCCCAGTTTCCTGTTCATGAACTCATCACTTCCCTCAACGATTCTTCAAATGGAGGATACGCGACGCCGTCTTCGGTGATGATGGCGCTAATAATCTTCGCGTCCGTCACATCGAACGCTGGATTGTAGCATTGGACTTCCTCGGGAGCCATGGGTTGCTCATACCACATCGTTTTGATCTCGTCTCCCGATCTCTCTTCAATCGGTATGTCTGCACCTGTAGTACATGCAATATCAATCGTGCTTTTCGGTGCAAGCACATAGAAAGGTATCCCGAAATGGTTCGCAAGAACGGCAACTCCATACGTGCCGATCTTGTTGGCAGTATCCCCATTGGCTGCAATGCGATCAGCGCCCACCATGACAGCATCTATCTTCCCTTGCGCCATAACCGTCGCAGCCATGTTGTCGCAAATCAAGGTCACGTCAACCCCTGCCTGGGAAAGCTCGAATGTCGTCAAGCGCGCACCTTGCAAAAGGGGTCTGGTCTCGTCCGCATACACCTTGATGTGCTTGCCTTCCGCCGCCCCCAGAATCGCAGGACCCAACGCGGTTCCCGGCCACCCACAGCCAAGCGGGCCAGCATTGCAGTGCGTCAGAATCGTCGCACCTGGTTCTAAGAGATCAAGACCGAAACGAGCGATGGACTCGTAGATGCGCTTTTCGTTCTTCTCAAGATCGCATGCATGGTCGCGAAGACGCTGCGCAAGCTGCCAGGCGTCTTGCGCGGTTTTTCCACAGATCTCTCGTGCACGATCGAGTTCGTATGCCAGGTTGACCGCCGTGGGACGACTGGCTTGCAGGTAATCTGCCTGCGCATATAACCGCTCGCGCGCATCTTCGAAAGAGCATCCCTCTAACGCCGCCTGCTGCGCGAAGCACGCCATAGCGAACGCTGCTGTCTTGCCAATGCAAGGAGCTCCGCGGACGGCAAGCGTCGCTATGGCTTCGTAGAACTCTTCCGGTGTCGAAAGCGTACGATGCACAAGCTCTCTCGGCAAACGGGTTTGATCGACGATGGTGCAGCTTGTGCAACCCTCATCGATGCGGATGTTTTCCAAGCGCGCCAATTATGCATCCTCCTGAAAAACTGCATTACTTGCCGAGCGCGCGGCGCACACGCTCGAAATGCAGGAAGATACCCTTCTCGTTGAGCGCAACGATGTCTTCCCATGTCACGAGTGCAAAGTCGATGGCTTCGGATGCAAGCAGCGTCACATCCTCCTCGTTGAAATCCAGTACGCAACGGTACATGTCAACGAAGTAGTTGTCGCCGCCTTCCAAATCGTCGTTGCGATAGGTGTAAATCAGCTCAGGGTCGCAACCGCACGATGCAAGACCCGTTTCCTCAGTGATCTCACGCAGGACCGCGTGATACGAATCCTCGCCAGCACGCACGCCTCCGCCCGTGATCTCCCACCAGCCTGCAGCCCAATGCTTGTCGAGAGCACGCTGCGTTATGAGGTACTCCCCTTCGGTATTCTGGATGATCGCCAGCACATACATGAGATACTCGCCCTCATGCATGAACGCCTCGGCTCGCTCAACGCGCTTTCCGGTAGGCACCTTCCGCACATCGTAGACGTCCATCGGCTCGATCATCGTGGAAGCATCCTCTGCCGCGTTTTCCAGCAGCTTTTCCATCGATTATTCGTCCTCGTCGTTGCAACCACAATCGCAATCGTCATCATGGATGTACTTCTCATCGATCTCCTCGTCGGAGTACTCGGAAGCATCCTTCAGCCCGGCCATGAAATTCGGGGCTTCGCCGATATACATCGGCTCGTCTTCGAAAACGATTGTCCCGTCTGCTTTCAGGGTATACAGATATCCGACCGCATAGCCCACATCTTCGCCCGGAAGACCGCCTTCCGCGATCAGCATGTCCTTTTGGCCGGCATCCGTGTCCGCATATCCGTCATAGCAGAACGCATACGCATCTGCCCCGCGAGCGCCCGCAACGGTACGCTGCGCCTGCGCGAAGCACATCTCCGCATCTTCACCCGGGTGCGTCTCGATGAAGATGTTGTCTTTGATGACGAGCACCGAGAACGGTACGACTTCGCCCTCCTGCTCGATCTTCTCCTTGCCTTCATCAAGAGTGAAGAGCAGCACTTGTTCGAGCAGTTCGGGGAATTCGGGGATCTCGGTCGAATTGTTTTCAATAGCTCTTTCTGCCATAGCTAGATGGTCCTTTCGGATGGTCGCGTTACTTGTAATCGTTGTGACAAACCGCGAATCAACAACGCGACGGCGCAAACTGCGCCGTCGTTTGAGACGTGCCGTCAACCCGTGGTGCACTATACCACTTCGTGGGCTATTCTGAAATCGCCTTCCCTGCTTTGCGGCCACGAGGTTCCACGGTGTATTCGAAACCGTCGGCAACCCGATAGGCGTTTGCAAGTTGGCCACCGTCTTCGTCATAACGAGGGACTACGGAAATCGCCTGTGCGCGGAGAAGCTTTTGTATCGAGCGCGTAATCGTCTTCTCGCTGGTACCGAGCAACAAGGCAAGTTCGTGTTTGGTATATATCGCAAGCCCGTCGTTACCCACGTGTTTCTTGAAAAACGCCAGCAAACGACTTGCAGAAGTGCTGAGCTTGACGGCTTTCTTCTCTTCGGTTTCGTTTGCTTTCTTTTCGGACGACACCACCATGAGCAATCGTCCCCCTTCCAGCCTGTGGAACAATCAATGGGAAAAGCATTGGTGCCTAAAGTGCAGGCGGGGTGGAGCATATTTGTCCATACTTTCACAAATAATCTGCCGTCAAGTCAAGAACAATATCTAAAACGTGCGAAAACCCAGATGCTGTGAATAATTACGCCACGCTTTTCCATTTCGTGTGAATCGAATGTGGTCACATTGTGCATGACGCGCGAGCAGCAATAAGCTGTGGCACAATTCATCCGTATGGTTTTAGCAGGGTAAATACCTCAATGACATCGTGAGAAAGGCAACCATGAAGGCTAAGGGTGTGAAGCGCTTTTTGTGCACCGTCGGCGTAGCAGCGCTATGCGTGCTGGGATTGACCGCATGCTCGGGAGGCTTGACGGGCGGCACTGCCGCAACCGTCAACGGAGTCGCAATCCCGGAAGACAAAGTCACCACGTATATCGAGCAATTCCGTGAATCGTATGGCCTGACCAAGGATTCGGACTGGAAGAGCTGGATGCAATCCACGGGTTACACCCCCGAATCTTTGCGTAGCGCCGTTATCAACATTTACGTCCAGCAAGAAGCGATCAAGCTTGCTGCCGCCGACAGAGGCATCTCCATCGCCCCTGACGTCATCGACGGATACGTGAACGATGTCAAGTCGAAGTACAGTTCCGATGAGGAATGGAAGAAGGCGCTCGACGCGGTCGGCATGACCGAAGACGAATATCGCGAGAACATCGAGCTCTCTCTGTTGGTCGAGGAACTGACCAAGGCAGTCGAAGCCGAAACGCCCGAATCAGAAGAAGACCAGCTTCTCGATTACTGCAACATGTATCTGAACCGCTTCGATGGTGCAAAACGCAGTTCGCACATCCTTTTCAGCAGCGAGGATGAAGAAACTGCTAAGACCGTCCTTGATCAGCTCAAAGAAGGCTCGCTCGATTTCGAGACAGCCGCGCAGACCTACTCCATCGATGGCTCGGGAGCAGACGGTGGCGATGTTGGCTGGGATAAGGCAAGTCGCTTCATCACCGAATACACTGATGCACTCGACAAACTGGAAGTAGGAGAAATCAGCGGCCTTGTGAACAGCGTATATGGCATCCATATCATCAAATGCACCGACAAGTTCACAAGTCCCGAAAAGCTCTCGAGCATCGACGAGATGCCAGAGGGACTTGTCGATTACGTCCGCTCGACGCTGTCTGCAAACAGCTCTAACGATGCGCTCGATGCATATCTTTCAGCATACGTCGCTTCGCTCGATGTTGTAGAGAACGACATCCCCAAGAGCGTTCCGTACTATGTGAGCCTCTAACGTATTCGGCATTGCCATAACAAAGCCGATATTTCATCGGCATAGCTCGTGATAGGAAAACGAAAACGGCGCCTCTTTTGGGGCGCCGTAGTATTTCTGGCGGAGGGATAGGGATTCGAACCCTAGATACCGAGAATAACGGTATAACGATTTTCGAGACCGCCGCATTCGACCACTCTGCCATCCCTCCATATGTGGCACAGGTTCTGTGCTATTGAGTGGAAAAGTGGCGGAGAGATGGGGATTCGAACCCCAGATACGCTTTCGGCGCATACACGATTTCCAATCGTGCTCCTTCGGCCAGCTCGGACATCTCTCCGCGTAAGTCGTCTGCTGCTTGCACCCGTATGCCGAGCGCGCAGCAATAGTGAAGTATATATCAGCATGCCCTTGGTAACAAGAGCAAACTTGCCTTTGTGCTAGGCCTTGTTCGCCTTGCGACGGTCGCTCGCGCTCAGCAAGCGCTTCCTCAACCTGATGTTCTTCGGCGTGATTTCAACGAGCTCATCATCTTCGATATATTCAAGCGCCTCTTCAAGCGTGAACGTAATCGGCGGAGTTAGCTGGATAGCCTTATCGGCACCGCTTGAACGTTGATTGCCCAACTGCTTGCTGCGTGCGACGTTGACGACCATGTCGCCTTCCTTGGCCGATTCTCCAACGATCATGCCCTCATAGCAGTCCTCGCCAGGACCAATGAAGAGGCGTCCGCGCTCTTGCAGCGTATCAAGCGCATACGCGACGCTCTTCTCGGTTGTCATGCTGATCATCGACCCGTTCTTGCGACCCGACATCTCCCCACGGACAGGCCCATATTCGCTGAAACGATGGAACATGGTCGCTTCCCCGTGCGTCGCATTCATCAGTCGCGTATTGAGACCCATCGTACCGCGTGTCGGAATCTTGAAAACGAGGTGCGTCTGCTCATGCTTTAGGTGCATATCGAGCATCTCGCCGCCTGCGTTGCCGAAGACTTCGATGGCCTTACCGGCATATTCTCCTGGTACGTCGACGGTCGCCTCCTCGATGGGTTCGAGCTTGTTGCCGTTCTCGTCCTCGCGGATGATGACGCGAGGCCTGCCAACCTGGAACTCGAAGCCTTCACGGCGCATGGTCTCCATCAAGACCGACAGGTGCAAGACACCACGGCCTGCAACCTCGATGCCAGTCGAATCCTCGAGTTCGGTAATGCGCATGGAGATATTGCTCTCCTTCTCGCGCATCAGACGCTCACGAAGCTGACGTGATCCAACGATGTCGCCTTCTCGACCGACAAGGGGGCTAGTCGACGCCTCGAACACAACGGCCATCGTGGGCTCCTCGACCTTGATCGGAGCAAGCTCGACCGGGTTGTCCTTGCTCGTGACCATATCGCCGATATCGGCATCGTCGACGCCTACGACAGCGACGATATCGCCTGCCGTAACGGTTTTCTGCTCCTTCTTGCCAAGCTCTTCGAACGTGAACACCTGCTTGATCGGAGCCCCATATCGATTACCATCGTTTTTGATGACCAAAACCTGCTGGCCCTTGCTGATTGAGCCGGATGAAAGGCGGCCAACACCGATGCGGCCAACGAAACTGCTGTGGTCGACCGTGCAGATCTGCAATGCAATCGGACCGTCGGGATCGCATTCAGGTGCGGGAACCTCGTTGACGATGGTGTCGAGCAGCGGAATCATATTCATGTTGTCGTCTTCCGGCTCGAAACGCGCATAGCCGTGCATGGCGCTTGTGAACACGATGGGAAAATCGAGCTGCGCGTCGGATGCATCGAGCTCGACCATCAGGTCGAACACCTCATCGACAACTTCTTGGGGTCGAGAGCCTGGACGATCGATCTTATTCACCACGACGATGATGCGCAGACCCTGCTCGAGCGCGTGACGCAGCACGAAACGCGTCTGCGGCATCGGACCCTCGAACGCATCTACGATGAGCAACGCGCCATCCGCCATATTCAGCACGCGCTCGACTTCCCCGCCGAAGTCGGCATGGCCAGGGGTGTCGATGACATTGATCTTGACGTCTTTGTACGTGATGGAGATATTCTTCGAAAGGATCGTGATGCCGCGCTCGCGCTCCTGATCGTTACTATCAAGGAACTGGGCTGCGACCTGTTGGTTTTCGCGGAACACGCCTGCGGTGTATAGCAAACGGTCGACGATGGTCGTCTTGCCATGATCGACATGGGCGATAATCGCGACGTTGCGGATGTCTTCTCGTTTCACAGATTTCTTCTTTCCGGTGTACATACAAAAACAATGGAGCCTTCAAGCTCCATGATGCGCATGAGCAGTATAGCGCGTTTCTCACGAAATGCACTGACAAGAGGCCCGACTGGCATTGTGCGATACACATTGTCCCCTAAATAGCAAAGGAGCTGGACATCGTCCAGCTCCCCGCATGTGTTTTAGACTGTCACAACTATAAGACTATATCTACTAGCTGTCAACAATATTTTTACAAATAGCCATTAGGATTTGTCAATCTCTTTGAAACGCCCTTATGCCAGCTCGTCTATCTCGTCGACAGCCTGCTCGACGACCTCTTCTACGGCATCGTCGGCAGCTTCAACTTCTTCGTCGTCATCATGCGCAGCATACATGCCACGCTTCAGTCCGAACTCGGCTTCGGCATCCTGCTCGATCTTGACGAGCGCCCTCTGGAGGCTGAGCGCATCGAGATAATTCAGGAAATTGAACAGGAACAAGACGAATGCGATAACGGCGACAACGAAGACCGCAGCAACAAGCAAAAGCGAGGTAAGGCTTTGCGTAAGATGCGCGCTCGTTGAGAACAGATAGATTCCAACGGCAACGGCAATGATCGTCACACCGCCATAGAGCAGTGTTGACCTTGAGTAGTCACTGGGAACACCAGCGACCTTGTCACGCGCCTGGCGGGTACGAACCGAGTAATCCTCCGGAAAACGGAATCCCGAAGCCTGGCGCGCCTGCGCAACCTCCTCCGCCATGTGGTGGTACTGGTTGTATTGATAGATGCACAACGGCACGAGCACAATGCCAACCGCCACGTTAATTCCAAGGACGAGCATGTTGTTCCCGCCGCTGACGAACACCCAGATCGTCACACCCACTACAAGGATAACCGCCAGCAAGAAGCATATGAAGTAGATGTTGCATGTACGGGCAAGCGCCTTTTCGACGTACTTCTCACGCTCGAGCACTTGACGATGGCGGACAACGCGCTCATAGCGCGTTTTCTCATTTTTGCGAATCTTTTTCTTAGCGGCGTTAACTTTGTTTGCCATAATCGATTATCCCTCTTGCCTCTTATCGCCGTTAATTCATTAACTTGCTTATTCTATATTGACGAGCGTGCTTTGCATATATCCTTTTGCACTTCGCCTTATGAATCTATGGCTAACACCAGAACTTGACTTCAGGTTCGAGATCGACTCCAGATTGCTTTTTCACCGCATCCATCACATCGCTGATGACCCAGCAAACATCTTGGGCGGTTGCACCACCTGTGTTCACAACGAAGCCTGCATGCTTCGTTGATACTTGAGCTCCTCCATGAGAGTGGCCTTGCATGCCCGCTTCCTGGATGAGCGCTCCAGCATAGTGCCCCTCAGGACGCTTGAATGTGCTTCCTGCACTCGGTAATTCAAGGGGCTGCTTTTCGGCGCGACGTTTTGCCAAATCGTCCATACGCGCTTGAATCTCATCGGGCTCCCCTGGGGCAAGCTGCAAACGAACGCCAAGAACGATATAACCCTCGTCGGCCATCATGCTGTGACGATACGACCACTTTGCCTGTTCCGCCGGGATCTCGACGATGCTCCCATATGGCGCGAGGCACAGCACAGACGTGCAAACCTGCGCGAACTCGCCGTCATAGGCGCCCGCGTTCATGATCGCAGCTCCACCAACGGTTCCGGGAATCCCGCTCGCAAACTCATATCCCGTCAATCCAGCACGCTGCGCAGCTGCTGCCACGTCTTCGTTGCTTGCACCTGCAAGAGCATGCACTACCATACCCTGAACGTAAATCTGCTTGAAATGGGCGGCGGTCTGCACCACGACACCGAGCATGCCCTCGTCACATACAAGGACATCGCTACCCAGTCCCAGAACATGTACGGGAATGCCGTACCCATTGCAGAAGTGCATGATGCTTTGGATTTGATCTATCGATTGAGGCTCCACGAACCATTCGACAGGACCGCCGATTTGGAACGTCGTATGCTTGCTCATGGGCTCGTTGGTCTTTACGCTGTTGACCCCGACGATTTCAGCCAAGCGCTCGGTTATGTCGAAATCGAGCGTTTCGTAAGATTGCTCTGGCATGATAATGATTCCTATCCTCGCTATAGATTGCCTTCATTATACGTCATGCGCCGCATACGGCACACGCCCTGGCACAAGCTTGCGGTCCGTTTTTCAATGGTAGCAAGACTAAGACTATGCAGTACTATGTCACATGATTTGTAGTCGATGCCGCATTAATAACCTTCTGAACTGGGCAAACGTTGTCGTAATACACTGTTTTGAACCCGGCGAACGGCGTATCCTGGCAGGTGAATGATACTATTCGGACTGTAAACGGCAGAACGTCCGCGGCGAACGGCAGCTTCCTCGCATTTTTATGCATTTTTGCCTTTCCCGCGATTATGCCGTTTATCCTCATTTTTAAGCCGCTTATACCTCTGAACTGCGGTTTTTTATACCTTTGCCGTCAATTTTACGCCACTCGGATTGCTAATATGCCATACATTTATGCATTTTTGCTATACTAATATGCAGTTAAAGCACATCACTTACGGAAGGAGACCCCATGATCGCAGTAATCGCATTCTCAGTTATCGCTTTCTTTTTCGTGCTCGCAATCGTTATGATGCACCACGCCTTCGTCAAGAACGCAAATGGCGAGGAAGCCATCATCACCCGCGCCGCACTTGGCACCTGCTTGGCTGTTTGCCTCGGAGTCATCGCCATCGTTCCGATGCTGTAAACGCATCTGTTTTCGTGAGTTCGCCCGCACTCTTGCGGGTGACTCACTCAAACGGAGGAAATGAAGCGCCAAAGGCGCTTTCTTTTTTTCTAAGCGTCTTTTCTTTGATTCGTTCTTTCAAATGCTACATCTAGCACTTCGAAGACTCGAAGGCTTTCTCCCGCTGTATGCGTTTAGCGATCTTTCTAGCATGCTTCAAGCACTTGGAGGACCTGCTCGAATGCATCCTTCGCTTCCGGAATCGGGAAAAACGGCCATATGTGGTTCATTTCCTGTCCGATGATGAGCCGAACATCGACGCCCGCCTTTTCGAGCTTGTCGTAAAACGCCGTAACGTCAGCGAAGAATATCTCATGCGTACCCACGAATAACGTTGTCGAAGGCATCGCGGACACATCGCCGAACATCGGACTCACATGCCAGTCCGATGTGGGCGTCTCCCCCGCCCACGCTTCACCAATACAGCGCAACCCGTCTTCGCCGAGCATCGGATCGACCTTCGAGAGCTCATCGTAATCGCCGGACATCGAAACATCGACCCACGGAGAGAAGAGCACAGCGCACGTCGGTTTCGGGAGATGCTGTTGGACTAAGCGCATGCAGAACGAAGCAGCAAGACCCCCACCTGCCGAATCACCCATGAGAATAACGGGTTTACCCGATGCGAGCGCTATGTCATATAAGGCATCGAGTTGTTGGAAAGCCTCTTGGTACGTGTGGTTTGGAGCAAGCGGATACACGGGAGAGAACACCGTGGCGTTTGCCTTCGTGGCCAAATGGTCGCAGAAGGCAACGTTATATGGTGAAACCTGACTGATGAATGCCCCACCATGTATCGAGATCACGACGCGCTTCGTCGTTGGCGAACCTTCGAACACTATCGTCTGCCGTCCATCAGTCACATCGATGCGAATATCGCTTTCGTAATCGCCCTCGGGAATCACATAAGGCTCTTCTTTCGCGGCCGCACATTCCTGCAAGCGTGCCTTTGCAGCAGCCGCGCTGGTGAAGTGCTCGTTGCCAAGCGCTCTCAAGGCGGCTTCGAATTTAATCGCTTCGTCGGATCTGGTCATCGTTTCACCTGTTGGACCTTTTCTTTTCCATACGCTTATTACGCTCCCGCTTGCTCCTAATCAGTCGTACGAGCAGCATCGATGGCAGCCAAGTATGCGAACGTGGTTGCAAAGCCGCAGGCACATCCCGCATAGTACCAAGGGTAGCTCATGCCGAAATATCCTCCGGCATCGTTGCCCGCAGCATAGAGCCCCTCAATGGGAACCCCATCGGTATTGAGAACTTGGATACGCTCGTTGATGCGCAATCCGTCAAGATTGCAGATGGCAGATCCTCCGACCCATACGGCGTAGTAAGGAGGCTGCTCGATCGGCAGCAGACGGCGCGGAAGCTTCCCGAAATCCTCGTCAATGCCTTTATGCGCCAACTCGTTGTAGCGCTCGACGGTTTTCTTGAGCGTTACCGCATCCATACGATCGTCAACCGTAAGCATCGCTTCGGCAAGCTCCTCGATGTTTTCCGCCGTCACCATGAAGCCTTTTTTGAGCACGGGCTCCATGAATCGATGATAGAACTCCTCGGCGCTCTGCGCGACCTTCTCGGAATTGATCGCTCCCGCCTTGGGATATGCACGCGAACAGATGGTGGTTTCGAAGCTTCTCATTTGCGCCCAATAATTCGAATCGAAGATCTCCCAGAAGCGATGGCTCGGCAATAATGATCCGACATACGCGCCGTAATCGTACGGGACGTCCTCGTTACAGAAACGATTGCCATAGCAATCGGTACGCAACCATGGTTGGCTGCCTGGTGTGAAATTCGAGCCATCGGGCAGGCCTCGATCGTTGTCCATCCACCAATGCAATTCGCTCATATCGGCGCCAACCCATGTTGCCATCTTGATGCCATCGCCGACATGACGGTCGGTCGCACCCCGCAGCGCCGTCGTTGCGGCATCTTGGATCGGATTGAGATTGTGGCGCATCTCAGCATTCGCGATATAGCCTCCCGTACACAGGATGACGCCTTTGCTCGCGTTGATCTTCAGGTAGTTCCCGTCTGCGTCTTGCGCGACGACACCGCCGATGCGGGCGTCCTCGTCTTGGAGAAGCTGAACGGCTCGCGTATTCCAGCGAAGATCGAGCCCGAGCTCAACTGCATGGTCGAGAAGGATGTTGCTTGCACGCCACAAACCCGTCTCGTTCGGTCCCATGGTGACAAACGGAGCGAGACAGGGCACATGCCCCGTTGCCGGACTCATATGAAGGCCGCCCGTATCCTTTTGGGCGGTTTCGATGGCGACGACGAGCTCGCCCGTCGACTCGACGAGATCGGTATACCAATCCATCATCTCGCCGCTGCGATCGAACCATAGCTGGATAAGGCGTTGGTCGGCACAGTAGTTCGCATGCCACATAAGATCGTTGACCACTTTTGCCCTATCGTGGATGATGCCGGCCTCACGCATCTTGCGTGAATTGAATGCACCGATCCAATGAGGACCGCGCGACATGATGCTGCGGGAATCGATCGCTACCGTCTTCAGGCCGAGTTCCGTGGCCTTGGTTGTCGCAATGGAACCTGCCACGCCAACGCCGACTACCACGAAATCGGCTTCTATGGTTTCTTTTATGCAGTCTTGTGCAATAGGCTGTGGCGCATCTTTCCAACTCATAGGAACCCTCCTTGTCTTCGGTTTTAAAGCTTCCCGCCATGGCAACTAACACACCACGTATCAACCATTATGATATCTAATAATCCGTGCGCATAAAACAGAAACGGCGCGTTAAGCGCCGTTTCGCATCGTATTTGCCGAATATGTTGCGAAGCTTTAATCCTCGATGATATCCGTGATCGCGCCCATGGGGCATTCTTCCATGCAGTTGCCGCATGCGATGCACAAATCGTCATTCACGACATCGGCAACACCGCCGACGATCTCCAGAACGCCTTCCTCACAGCTATCGACGCAAATGCTGCAGCCGATGCACTCGTCAGTATCGATAATCGGATGGGACATGTTACTCTCCTATCGCTCGGTTATGCTTCTCCCTAGTTCATTCTGCGCGCAAGATACCATATATCGACGTGTTTGCAAGACCAATTATCAACTTATGCGTAATTGCCGTTTATTCAACCGACCAACGGTTAAAACCGCGCGGTTTCGCGCTTAGCAGATGCGCGGAAGCTGCTCTCCAACGAGCATGTCGAGGATGCTTTTGCCACCAAACGCATTGCGTAAGAACACTTTCGGACCGCGCTCGGGTTGAGCTTCGGACACTGTTCCGATGATGGCTGCATCGACTCCATAAGGGTCGCTTCTCATGGCTTCGAGCGCCGCCTCGGCCTCATCGGCAGCAACGACACATACCATCTTCCCTTCGTTGGCAACCTGCATGACGTTGTATCCGAGCATCTCGCACGCACCGCGCACGGCATCCTTCACGGGTACCGATTCCTCTTCAATCGTCATGTCGACATGGGCTTGCCCTGCAAGCTCATTCAAGGTGCTCGCCAACCCGCCCCTCGTAGGGTCGCGGAAGCACCGTGTGTGTGGTGCTGCATCGAGCACGCGTGCGATGAGATGGTTGAGGGGAGCGGCATCGCTTTGTATATCGGCGCTGAACCCGAGGCTTTCGCGACAGCTCATGATCGTAATGCCATGATCTCCTAGCGTACCGCTGACCAGAATCGAATCTCCCGGCTGGATGCAAGCGCCACCCAGTTCGATGCCTTCCTCTATCAGCCCAACACCGCTCGTGTTGATGAAGACGCCATCGCCATGGCCTTTGTTGACCACCTTGGTATCACCCGTCACGATGGCCACACCCGCTTCGCACGCAGCTTGCGCCATGCTTTCGCAAATGCGACGCAAATCGTCGATGGGATAGCCTTCTTCTAAAATGAACCCGCAGCTTAGATACAGCGGCTTCGCACCGCTCGTCGCCACATCGTTCACGGTTCCGCATACAGCCAAGCGCCCGATGTCGCCGCCTGGAAAGAAATGGGGAGTGACAACGAAGCTATCGGTCGAGAACGCCAAGCGCTGACCAGGAGCAGGTATGGGCAAGACGGCAGCATCGTCGCCTTTGAGCAGATAATCGTCCCCATAGGCGGCGAAAAACACTTCGTCGATGATGCGCTTCATCATGATTCCGCCACTGCCATGGCCGAGCATGACCGTCGTATCCATGATCAAGCTCCCTTAGATATGGCCACCGGTGGTAGTGACGACCAGCTTTCCGTTTTTGACGCCCTTAGTACCCAAGATCAGATTCGCAATATCCTGGACGAGGCCCGTTTCACCGCGTAGCACGATGACCTCGAGGCAATTATGCGCGTCAAGATGCACATGCATGGACGAGATGATGTACTCGTAATAATCATGCTGAATAGCATGCAGTTTTTCTTGAAGATCGCTTGCGTGATGGTTGAAGGTTATCGTCAGCGTGCCGAGAACCTCGGTTCCGGGAATCGCGCAATCCTCCTCGACGAGGGCATCGCGAACAAGATCGCGCACGACTTCGCTGCGGTTTTTGGCTAAACCGCGGCGAGCAACCAAGCTATCGAAGCGAATCAGCAGATCCTCGGGCATAGCCACCGAGAATCGCATCAGGTCGTTACCCATGTTAAACCAAGCTCACCGTCACGCCGGCAGCTGCCTCGGCATCGTCTTCCAAGGCATCCTTCGCATCATCGAGCAAGGCGCGTACGTCATCGAGCAGAGCTTGCGCTTCATGCAGCTTGTCGGACACGTTCTGGAAGTCCGCGTCTTCGGCCTGATGGGCCAACGTGTGCGTCCAGCGGCGCTCCAATTTGATATGGTCGCTGATCTGATCGATCATCTGCTCGAATTGTCCCGTGTTCACTCCATTGGTGCACATGGCAACTACTCCCTTCTAGAAGCCGTTTGTTGTTTGCTATTATGATAGGAAACCAACCACATGAAAAGATGCATTAAGGAGCGGTGTGAATAATTCCGCAAACAGTAACATGTATTATCACACCATTGATAGGGCGTGGGACCTGTACGCATGTCATTTGGAAGGCAATCGCGACGGATTCATCTGCGTCATCAGCAATGCGTCTCTTTCCGATGCGGCACGAAACGCCCTAGAGGCATCTATGGAAAAGCTTGGGTATGGATCCCGCGCGTGCACGTTCATCTCGCTTGCCGATGCATCGTCGGATGCGGTTGCGCCCCTCTCGGCACAAACCTTGCTCGAGCTTATCGAGCTTCTCGATCCTGCAATCCTTGTCGCAGCAGATGCGGAATCAGCTCGCGCTCTCAGCGAAGCGTTCCGCACGAGACTACCGTTGTTCGACCTTTCTCACATTGCAGGGCGTGCCACTGTGGCATTCGCCTCGTTTACGGGAATGCTGGACTCAATGCCTAATAAGCAGAAAGCGTGGGCGATTCTCAAGCGCTTAGCGCGTTAGTCTTGGATGAGCTTGGAGAAATCCTCGATATAGCTGTGGTGCACGCATGCAAGCACGGTGTCGCCGTGGTATAAGACCGAATCCATACCGGGAATGGAATTCGCCGAACCGTCCGAGCGCTCGAATGCGATGATGCGCACATCATGATCGTGCTCGATATCGGCCACGCGGATGCTGTGCCTATCCGTCCAGCTCAAATCGAGGGAGAAGCGGAGCACCTCGTAATCTCCGAAGGTATCCAAGTGCGATCCGCGACCCGAGATGATCTTCGAGAAGACCTCTTCTGCGACAAGCGAGGTACCGCACACGTAGTCCATGCCAAGTTGCATGTAGGCGCGCTCGTGGTCAGGGTTGTAGAGGCGCACGATAACGTGCTCCACGCCGAACAGGCGCTCGGCGACTTCTGCGATCATCAGATTCGTATTGTCGGATTGCGTGACCGCGGCAACGACATCGCAGTCCAGCACGCCCGCTTTACGAAGAGTTGCCTCATCGAAACCCGTGCCCGTGATTATCGAGCCGTTGAAATTGCGACCGAGATTGGTGAAGGACTCGGGGTCTTTATCGACGACGCTGACATTGTCGCCATTATCGGAAAGCATGCTTGCAAGCTGCGAACCGACTCGTCCACACCCGACAACGATTACATTGCTCAAGATATCCCCCTATACGCTCCGCGAACGCAAGATTAGATGCGGGACATTTCAGATAAGGTATTGGAGAACCAATTGGCGTAGTTCGGTGGGCAATACTTCTGTGCGGCCCACACGGAAATGGTATATCCATAGCCAGACGCCAAACCGGCGACATGAGCATTGATGGCATCCTCCCAACAGGAGAAGCTCGCAGAACCCCAACCCCAAGCGTTATACGGCAAGAAGCAATTCGCACCCTTAGAGCTCTCGGTGTTGGAGATGGCAGGCGACCAGCGGGGATCAACGCCGTTCTCCCATGCGGCAGCTGCGAAGGTCACGCCCTGACCCGCAAGAGGCGAGCCGGAAAGATACGCATCGATACGCTCTGCCCACTCTTCTATGAACGCGGTCTTGCCAGCGCTCCAGTCGATATCGGAAAGCGCACTTAAGCCCTCGGCAGCAGATTGCGCCTTCGCGGCCTCGGCTGCAGCGATGCGCTCCTGCTCGGCTATGCGAGCGGCTTCCTCAGCTGCACGGCGCTCAGCTTCCTTCTTCTCGATAATGGACTGGACGCCTTGCGAAATGCTGCGCGTGGTGGTCTTCGTCAAGGAAATCGATTCCGAGATGCTCGCTTCCTCGCTCTTCTGCTGCTCGGGACGGGCAAGAACCGCGACGGAAGACGTCGTTGAAACCTGCGCGTCGCCGATGCCGAACGTGGTGCTTTCGGAACCTGCATGGGCGGAAACGGAATTGAACAACAAAAGGCAACCCAGCGCTGCCGCCAAGCACACCACGCATGCGATAGCGATTATCGCGCTGACATGCGATTTTGTATGTTCACGCTCTACCAAGCTCCCCCGCTTCCTAAAAAGGAATGAAAAACACATTTAAGCCGCGCATTGCTGCGGCTGACAGCGTGGGAAGTTTAGAGTAGAGATGCTGCCAAAATGGCTGAAATGTTGGTTCAGTTATTGTAGCGTAGTTGGCGCGTTAAAGGCAAAAAATCTGTAATCTTTTTTACGATTTTGCAATCTTTCACGAATGATCTTCGTTGAGCTTGACCGTTTACGGACGCATCGGGCACGCCTAACCGCCCCAAAACACGAAAAATTGGCTCGTTTTTTCGTCTTTTTTCGGTGTTTCGGGTTCTCTCGACCCCTTTGCAACGCATGGTTTTTTACGTTTTTACGCGCTAAAGCTTGTCTTCGTGGAGATTCCGATGGCAAACCGTAGGTTTTACGTGGGAATTGCATAGCGTGAGAGCTTCGAAACGCGCAAGTGTGGCAAGATAAGATTTCGAAGTGTTGTATCGTTCAGAGGAATGGGTATGGGACTTTTCTCAAAATTCGAAGATAAAATGGAAGACGCGTTCGACAACGCAGCGGAAAAGATGTTCGACGTACCGATATCTCCTGTTCAAATCGCCAAAAAAGCAGAGAAGCAGATGAAGCGCGAAAGAATGGTCGGTGCAGGGAAGCAGTATGCTCCCACCCTGTACACGGTCTTGGTCAATCCCGATGATGATGAGCGCTTCTTCGGCTATTACCCGACGCTTGCCGGCGAAACCGAGACTTACCTTGCCGCTAAGGCAGCGGATGCAGGTTTGATCACCGACGGAGCGCCTCTTGTCCGTTTCATCGTCGACAACGACTTGCGCCGTGGAAAATTCGAGGTCATAGCGGAAATCGTCGCTGCGCCCATCGTCGAGCAGCTCCGCAAAGAGGAGTACGAGCGTTACGGCATTCCGGTTCCCCAAGCGAGTGCCAGCGCGGCGGGACATGCCCCCGTGCAGCAAAAGCAACCGTTGTGGCAAAGCGATCCTGCTCCTAAAACCCCGATTGGCAAGGAGCCCGAAGACGGGGCGCAAACGCAGGCGCGGTTGATCGACATGGCAACCAACCAAGCGTTTTTGCTTGCGGAAGATAAGCCCTCTATCACCGTCGGTCGCGATACCACGAACGACATCATCGTGAACGACATCAATGCCAGTCGTCAGCACGCTGAGCTGCGCCTCGAACCGCAGGGCTTCTGGTCGATCACCGACCTTGAGTCGACCAACGGAACCTTCGTGAACGGCTGCGAGATAAGCGCCTGCGCATTAAGCGATGGCGACAGCATCACCATTGGACTGAGCAATTACGTTTTCCGCTTTGCATAACGAGCACAGAACGGCAAGACAATGATTGATATCGCTCTGTTAATCGGCCGCCTTTTACTCGTCGCCCTTCTCTATCTGTTCCTGTTCGCCATCATGAAAACGGGAATCGGCCTCGTTAAAGGCCAGCGTGCGAAAGAGAAGGCATGGACGATCTCCGTTGAGCAAGGCCCCAAGGAACTGCGCGGCGTCTCCATCGGCGTCAACGGCCCCGTCATCGTCGGACGCAGCCCAGGTGCCGACATCGTCATCGCGGCGAGCTATGTTTCCGGACGCCATGCGCGCTTTACGCTCATGGGCCAGGACTTGTTCGTGGAAGATCTTAACTCCTTGAACGGCACAGCGGTCAACGGCCGACGCATCACCAGCCCCGTCGCGCTCCGCGACCGCGACATCGTCAACGTCGGCGATGTCTCGATTCGAGTCAGGTTCGCCTAGTGGCTCAGCATGTTGAAAAAGCACATTCTTCCGGCAGGATCAGATTCGGAAGCTGCACGCATGTCGGTTGCGTACGCGACCACAATGAGGACAGCCTGCTCGCGTCCGCTCCCCTGTTTGCCGTCGCAGACGGCATGGGAGGACACGAAGGAGGCGAAATCGCTTCCGAGATCGCTGTTCAGACGCTCCGTCAGCACGCGCCTCGCACGCCTGATGCCCAAGCACTAGGTTCGGTCATCGAAGATGCGAACCTAGAGATCATCAAAGCTGCGCAAGACGGACGCGGTCGAGAGGGCATGGGCACCACCATGACCGCGGCCATTCTCAAGGACACCCGGCTCGTCATCGGTCAAGTCGGCGACTCGCGCGCATACTTGCTCAGCCAGGGAACGCTCCATCAGCTCACACGTGACCACAGCTTGATGGCCGACATGATTGATTCAGGGCAAATCACCCCTGAGGAAGCACGCGTCCACCCCAATCGATCGGTCATCACGCGTGCGCTCGGCAGCAGCCTGTATACGCAGCCCGACCTGTATGAACTGAACGTACAGGATAATGACCGCTTGCTTTTATGCTCCGATGGCTTATCGAGCGTTGTCGACCGATCCGACATAGAACGGACGCTTACCCGTTACGACGATCCGCAGATTTGCGCTGAACAGCTTATCCAAGCGGCGCTCGATGCGGGAGGTCCCGACAACATTACCGCCATCGTCATAGACATCGGTTCGGACTCCGCCCGCCATGATCGCGCCCAGAAAAAGTCGCGGCGCACAGCGATCATCGTGTTCCTCGCCTTCATCCTCGTGCTCGCAGGCGCAGGATTTGGCGTGTATGCATGGATCGACAACTCCGCATACCTCGCAGACAACGAGGGTAAGGTGGCCATTTACAAAGGTGTGAACGGAGAGTTGTTCGGACATAGATTCGACCAGCTCGAGCGCGTCACGACCATAAACACGCAGGATCTCGCTCCTGGCGTTGCTGCGCGCCTCTCTGGCGAAGGCATCAAGGTCAACGGCCTTAATGCAGCCGAAGAGCTGGTGGCGACATACGAGAAGGAGATAGAGAACAAGAAGAACAACGTGGTCAGTTCGGGAACGCAGTCTTCATCGGATAATTCCAGCGCTGCGTCTTCCGATGCCGAGGATGCCTCATGACACGCCGCACGCAGGAACTGCTGCTGCTTTGCGCAGCGGCCCCTATCGTCATCCTCATGTTCGTCATGCTCGCCATAACGCAAGGCGGCGAGCTTGGCATCCGCACGTTCGCCGTCCCCGTGGGCATATTCGCAGCCTTCATCTTGGCTCACGTATCGATTCGCTATCTCGCGCCTGGGGCTGACCCCGCGATCCTGCCGATCGCCTTCGCGCTTTCGGGGATAGGCATTGCATTCATCACGCGCCTTGCACCCGAACTCGCAGCACGCCAGGTGCTCTGGTTCTTCGTCAGCGTCATCTGCATGATCGTCGTTCTTGCCGTCGTTCGCAATCTGGACAAGCTCGCGTCGTACAAGTACACCCTCATGCTCGTCGGCCTCGTGCTCCTTCTTGCGCCGATGGTTCCGTTCCTCGGACAGGAAATCTACGGAAGCCGCATCTGGATTTCGATCGGACCCGCCTCGTTCCAGCCAGGCGAAGTGGCGAAGATAGCCATAGTCCTTTTCTTGGCATCATACTTATCGCAAAACCGAGAGATGCTTTCGGTGTTCACGTGGAGGATCGGTCCGCTTCATCTTCCCGATTTCCGCACGCTCCTCCCCTTGCTCATCATGTGGGGCATTTCCATGGTCATCGTCATCTTCGAGAAGGACCTTGGAAGCGCGCTGGTCTTCTTCCTCGTATTCTTATCCATGCTCTATATCGCTTCGGGAAAGAACTCGTATCTGCTCATCGCGTTCGTGTTGGCAACGATTGCAGCCGTCATTCTGTATTCCTCGTTCTCGCATGTGCAGGTTCGCGTCCAGACATGGCTCGATCCCTTTGAAGATCCCACGGGAACCGGTTATCAACTTGTGCAGGCGCTCTACAGCATGGCCGACGGAGGCCTTATCGGCGTCGGCATCGGACGAGGGCTCTCGACGCTCATCCCCGTCGTTGAAAGCGACTTCATCTTCGCCGCCATCGCCGAGGAAACCGGATTGCTGGGCGGCGGAGCCGTCCTGCTTCTGTATCTATGCTTCGCCATCAGGGGCTATGTCACCGCTTCCCGTGCTCGCACCGATGTCAGCTCGCTTGCCGCAGCCGGCCTGACCACGACGATCGTCCTGCAGGCGTTCATCATCGTCGGCGGCGTTACGAAGCTCATTCCCCTCACGGGCCTGACGCTTCCCTTCGTAAGCCAGGGCGGTTCGTCGCTTCTTGCCGGTTTCATCTCGCTTGCGCTTCTTTTGCGCATCGGTGACCAGGCAACCGGCATCGAAACCGAGATGCGCGTCGTCGATGCCTCTGCACATCCGAACAGCGTGCTCGGTCGTATTTCACTCGGCAAGCGTCTGACCCGCACAATGATCGTGTTCTCGATATTGTTCGCCGCACTGGTCGCAAATCTAACCTACATCATGATCATCCGTGCCGATTACTACCAAAACCTTCCCGGCAACAATCACACGCTCATCCATGAGCAGGAAAACGAGCGTGGAACCATCTCGACCTATGACGGCGTGGTGCTCGCCCGCAGCGTCCTGACCGATTCGGGTATCTACGTTAGGGAATACCCCTCGGGCGATTTGGCAAGCCATGTGGTCGGATACGCGTCCATGCAATATGGCACGAGCGGCATCGAGAACGCCTATAACGACGTATTGAAGGGTCAGGCGAGCTTTGCCAACTGGGATGACGCGATCGATTCCTTAAGCAGATCGGGCGTTCCCGGTAACGATGTGACGCTTACCATCAACTCCACCATCCAGCAAGCAGCCCAAGATGCCTTGGAAGGCCGTACGGGCGCATGCATCGTTCTCGACCCGAACACGGGTGCCACGCTTGCGCTGGCAAGCGGACCGACGTATAACGCATCTGACGCAACGGATATCCTCGAGAGAAGCACCCAGGAGACCGGTTCTGCCGATTCTTCTTTGTTCAACCGTGCAACACAGGCCCTGTACGCACCTGGATCGACATTCAAGATCGTCACGCTGGCAATCGCGTTGGAAAACGACATCGCAAGCGAAGACACGATGTTCGATGCACCCGGCTCCATGGATATCGGAGGAGCAGAGGTTTCCAACTTCGATTACATCGGTTACGGCGCGATAACCCTTGCTGAGGCTACCGAGGTTTCGTCCAACACCGTATATGGACAACTGGGCGTCGAAATCGGTCGCGAGCTTCTTGTAAAAGGCTCCGAGAAATTCCTGATTGGCACCGATGTCGAATACGACCTGCCTCTCGTGGCCTCTCTCATGCCCAGGGC
Source organism: Eggerthellaceae bacterium (assembly GCA_030533105.1). Taxonomy (GTDB): domain Bacteria; phylum Actinomycetota; class Coriobacteriia; order Coriobacteriales; family Eggerthellaceae; genus SIG42. The sequence goes on along the minus strand of JAUNJT010000011.1, from coordinate 506 downwards.
GAGCGAGATGACGCAATGGGAGACCGCTTGGGCGGCGGCGGGCATGCCCGTTGGTTCTCATCCGAGCCCAGCAGGTCCGCAAGTGACGGTTCTCGAGATGGCTCTCGTCGGATGCGCCGTTTCCAACAACGGCACCATCATGACGCCCTATCTGGTCGACAGCATCAGCAACAGCAACGGCGAACCGAGCTTCACGGCGCAAAGCACCGTGCTCACGCAGGCGATGAACAGTCAGACGGCGAATCGCGTGAAAGAGGTTCTCCGCGGCGTTGTCGAATACGGAACGGGCTATGCCGCGCGAATCGACGGTGCCGATGTGTACGGCAAGACCGGTACTGCAGAGAAGGATGATGGCAATGAGAACGTCTGGTTCGTAGGAACCGCGAGCGTTGACGGACACAGCATCACGATTGCCATCGTCATCGAAGATGGAGAAAGCGGAGAGGCTGCCGAAAAGGCAGAAAATGTACTAAGAACAGCACTTGAGGTGCAAGGATTGCTCTAAA
>JAUNJT010000057.1:431-9993 GCA_030533105.1 Eggerthellaceae bacterium | reverse complement strand
AACAAATCAAATGGCGTTTTGCCTCGATAGATGGAACGACTGACAGAGTTGACATGGGAGAAGATCAGATTGACCGTCTCCTGAGTGAAGTCATCGAAGGAGGAGCCCTTCGGAACGATGTCCCGGAAAAGGGTGTGGTTCTTTTCGATTTGCGGCTTCTGGGAAGAACGCATGGGATCACAGAAGAACAAGGGGATTTCACGATTGCCCTTGTCATCGTCCTCAAAGGAGAAGACATCAGCGAACTCTCCGCCATTGTCGCATAGAAGGACGTCAAACAGCGCGGGAATAGAGACACCCGCCATACGAAGTCGATTTTTCAAGGCAGAAAACCTGGAGGCCCCCTCAGCCGCGGACTTATTGTCCATGAGCAGGCCGATCATAAAGTTGCAGGAGGTAAAGTGAACCGTCATAATCACCTTGCCTCCAATGCGACCGATCACGGTATCAAGTTCGACATGGCGTTCAAGATGATGATCGGCGATGTAGGCGATGAAATCGTCGTAGGTACGGCCAACCTTGACACCGGCAGGGACATAATCAATCTTGTGAGACTTTCTGGGCTTAAACTTGACTGCCCTTGGGAGGTCAAGCACAGAAGCGGAATAATAACCCTTCTGGAAATGACGGTAAACTGTGCTCTTGGAACAAGTGATTTTCGGGGAGTTGGCCATGATATGATAGATATGCTGCCCCTTTTTCAGACCTTCGGTAATGATGCGGTCGGTCTCATAGAATTCTTGCTTGTTCAGGGGAATACCTTCCCGGGCTTCGGTTAACAGACACTTGTACTCTGACTGCGCGATATTGGCTCGATAGTAGTGTCGCGTGTAATGACAGGATGAAGAATGCTTCTTCGGGCAGCCATTGCATACGAATGGAGCATGCAGAAGTTCTGGGCATGTACCTTCATCGGTAACAAAGCTGTTGCGATGCTCGGCTCTGTGATGCTTGATCTCATATGAGACCGTTGTGGGGTCCTTGCTGATCAGTCTCCCGATTGCTTTGAATGTCATGCGCTTGTCCAGACATTCCTCGATTTCTTTGCGTTCCTCTGGTGTCAGGTGCTTGTTCTTCTTGGCATTCTCTTTCTTGACCATGATGTGGCCTCCTCTCTGGGTTTCATTTCCCAGAGTTAATTCAACCACATTCCCTTTCCCAGAGTAACTCCTATCGCAAATTCCACTGTGGAACTTACTTTGGGAATTTACTGGTTGACAATAATGTTTCACAATGTAAATTAATATATTGACAATAAGTAAACGATGTGCTATAATTCAAGCGGAATAAGTTGACAAAATGAAAACGGACGTCCTGCTTGGCATTTGGAGGCGGCACCATGGAGCTTCGACAGCTGAAATACTTTCTCTCCGCTTCCAGGCACCTGAGCTTCACGGAGGCGGCCAAGGAGTGCTGCATCGTGCAGAGCGCCATGAGCCAACAGATCCGGGCACTTGAGAGGGAACTGAGCGTCACGCTGTTTGAGCGCACCAGGCATGGGCTGAAGCTGACCCGCGAGGGTGAGGCGCTTCAGCAGGAGGCGGCGCAGCTTCTAAAACAGGCGTCAAAGCTGTACACCTCCGTTCAACAGGCCGCGAACGACGGCGAATGTCGCCTGCGGGTGGGCTGCCAGGGCGGGCTGATGCGGCTGGCGCTTCCCCGGGCGCTGGAGGCGCTTCGGAAGGAGTATCCCCGGGCGAGCGTCTGGCTGAAGTGCTCCCTGCGGCAGGAGATATTCGATGGGCTTCGCGATGGCGCCCTCGACTGTGCGATCATGCTTCGGGAAGACGCCGCGGACGACGGATTCCGGTCCCGCGTGGTGTCAGAGGAGCCGATGTACGCCGCCCTGCCTGCCGCTTCGCCGCTTGCGTCCCGCGAGACCCTCACCCTGAATGACCTGTCCTGTGAGCCGCTGCTGCTGTGCGCGAGTACCGTGGACAACGGGTTGATCAGCGATTCACTCAGGGCTTACATTGACCGGCACAAGCCAGTGTTCGTCGAAACCCAAAGCGCAGCCGAAATGCTGGTGGCTGCGGGATGTGGCGTCTCGCTGTGCGTCAGGAGTGCGGCACGGCTTCACCCGAACATCATCTATCGCGCCTTGCCGGAGTTTCCCATGCGCCACGCCTGTCTGGTCTGGCCCGGGGGAAACCCTCTGTCCGCGCTGTCGGAGCGGCTTGCATCACTTTTGGAGATTGGCGCATCAGAAATAATTAGTGTACTGTGAATTTGCAATTTGTTATAATTAAGAGGTAAACAGTTCGTCAAAAAGACGGCATTGCCCATAAGAATACAGGTTCATTTTAGTTCGAAATCCACAATCTGTATCCGGCGGGCTTAGCAGGAAAGAGGGGGGTATTTCATGGCAAGACAAAAACAGGTTTCGCTGGATCCAAATGCGCGCGACCGGTCGGTCATTGAGCGCCTGAGCCGTTGCTGGCAGCTATACGTGCTGCTGATTCCGGCGCTGTTGTGGCTGATACTGTTCGCATACTACCCGATGTACGGCCTTGTGATCGCCTTCAAGGAGTTCACGCTCCGCCCGGGGATCGTGGCCCGCCCGTGGATCACGCCTCTCTTCCAGCACTTCACCGACTACTTCTCGACGTCCTTCGCGAAGACCGCCATTGTGAACACGGTGCTGTTGAGCCTGTATCAGCTGCTGTTCTCCTTCTGGGTGCCGGTGGTGTTTGCGCTTCTGCTGAACCAGATCCGCTCCAACAAGGCCCGCAAGACCATCCAGACCATCTCCTATGCGCCTTACTTCCTCTCCAACGTGGTTCTGGTGTGCATCATCTCGGTGCTGTTCTCCTCCACGGGAGTGGTGAATACCGTCATGCATGCCGCAGGCGGCAGTATCAAGAACTTCACCTCCGAGGCGCAGTACTTCCGCCCGCTGTACATCGGCTCCACCATCTGGCAGTCGATGGGCTTCAACGCCATCATCTACATCGCTGCACTTACCGGGATCTCGCCTGAATATTACGAGGCCGCGCTGATCGACGGCGCGAACAAGTTCCAGCGCGTATGGTACATCGACCTTCCGCTGATCATGCCCACGGTCATACTGATGTTCATCCTCGCGGTGGGCAACATCATGACCATCGGCTACGAGAAGGCCTGGCTGATGCAGGCCGGCGGCAATACCAGCGTATCGGAGATCATTTCCACCTACGTGTACAAGACAGGTCTCCAGTCCGCCCAGTATTCCTTCGCCACCGCTGTGGGCCTGTTCAATTCCGTGGTCAACTTCATCATCCTGGTGCTGGCCAACTTCGTCTCCAAGAGGGCCGCTGACATCAGCATATTCTAAGAGAGGGGAGGACGCATTCATGGCAATTAAACGCAATTCCACGCCGGCGGTGTTGAACGTCGCACCCACCAAGGGTGATAAGGTATTTGATGTCTTCAATATCATCATCATGATCATATTGTGCGTCATCATCGTCTATCCGCTCTACTACGTGATCCTGGCGTCCATCACCGATCCGAGGGTGGTCAACACCGGCAAGCTGCTGTTCCTCCCCGAGGCGCCCTACTTCAAGGGCTACGCGGAGGCGCTGACCTATCCGCAGCTGATCTCCGGCTACAAGAACACCATCTGGTATACCTTCCTGAACGCCGTGGTGGCGCTGGCCTGCACCATTCCCGGGGCCTACGCGCTCTCCCGCCGCGATCTGGTGGGCCGCCGCCCGATCATGTTCCTGTTCACCTTCACGATGTTCTTCAACGGCGGCATCATCCCGATGTTCCTGACCATCAAGAGCCTGAACATCTACAACACTGCCTGGGCGCTGGTGCTGCCGGCTGCCGTATCGGTGTACAACCTGATCGTCTGCCGCTCCTTCTTTGAGAGCACGCTGCCCAAGGACCTTCTGGAGGCGGCGCAGATCGACGGCGCCAACGACTTTACCTTCTTCTTCCGCATCGCGGTGCCGCTGTCCAAGACCATCATCGCGGTCATGCTGCTCTATTACGCCACGGCCATGTGGAACACCTTCTTCAACGCCCTGATGTTCATGCAGGACGACAACAAGATGCCCCTGCAGGTCGTGCTGCGCAACCTGGTCCTGGCCAACCAGCTGTCCGCCTCCTCCTCCGGCGCGGAGGCCGCGGAGCGTCAGCGCATGGTCGACCAGCTCAAGTACGTCATCATCACCGTGTCCGCTGTGCCGCTGATGATCGTGTACCCCTTCGTTCAGAAGTACTTCGCCGCCGGCGTCATGCTGGGCGCTGTGAAGGGCTAAGCTACGTCCCCTGCCCGCTGTAGTTTGCGGGTCAACATAAAGAACAGGAGGAAGAATCTTATGAAGAAACTCGTTTCCCTGCTCATTGCCGTGATGCTGGTGCTCACGAGCCTGGTTGTGGCGGTTCCCGCCATGGCCGAGGGCTATGAACTGAGCCCCAAGACCCAGGAAGCCGTGGATGCCGGCCTCGTCGTGCTGGACGGCAGCCAGGGCACCACCATCATCACCGACCCCGACGCCTTTGAGGCCAAGTACGGCAAGCTGACGATGCTCATCGTCAACAACGCCGACCGCACCGTTCCGGTCGAGGATCTGGCCATGGTGAAGCGCTGGGAAGCCGACACCGGCGTGCGCTTCGACTGGCAGGCCATCCCGGGCGACGGCGCTCTGGAAAAGATCAACCTGATGCTGACCTCCGGCGAAAAGCTGCCCGACGCGTTCTTCAACTTCTCCGACGGCAAGTCCACCACCGTGGTGGTCAACGCCCTGGGCCAGGACGTGTTCATGCCCACCGAGGACCTGATCGACAACTTCATGCCCACCCTGAAGAAGGTGCTGGAAGACAACCCCAACTACATGACTGAGGTTACCGCACCCGACGGCCACAAGTACGGCTTCCCCTACATCGAGCAGATGTTCGGCCTCGTGCTGACCCCCGGCCCGCTGCTCATCAACCAGAAATGGCTGGATGCCGTCGGCATGGAAATGCCCAAGACCGTTGACGAGCTGACCGAGGTTCTGCGCGCCTTCAAGGCTGCCGGCGACCTGAACGGCAACGGCGTTGACGACGAGATCCCGATGGCCACCGTGTTCGGCGCTGGCTCCTCCGATACCTTCGGCTCCAACGATGCCTTCTATCGCTTCACCGGCGCCTTCGGCTGCGAGGACACCGTGTGCGGCGGCTATGAGAATGCCAACCACCTGCGCCTGATCGACGGCAAGGTGACCTACACCGCCATCGATCCCGCCTTCGGCAAGACCGCCATGTACTTCCACACCCTGTATGAAGAGGGCCTGCTGAACAAGGACTGCTTCGAGCCCATGACCGGCTCCTCCAAGAACTACACCAACAACGAGCTGGATCAGGATGTCGCCATGGTCGGTGTCTGCGGCGTGTGGACCGACATGGACATCTACAACAACGCTGTGCGTCATGAGTATGTCCCGATCCCCCAGATGACCGGCGAAGCCGGCACCGTGGGCAACGCCCTGAACTACTCCGAGCTGCAGGACGCCTGCGATACCGCCATCACCATGGACTGCGAGTTCCCCGAGATCATCGCCCGCTTCACCGAGTACATGATCTCCGATCCTCAGCTGTCCGTCCAGTCCAACTGGGGCGCCATCGGCGGCAACTACTACCTGGCGGATGACGGCGTGATGCGCTTCCATCTGGACGAGAATGGCGACATCATCGTCGGCACCGAGTGGGGCGACTTCGACAACAACTTCGGCAAGGCCCGCGTGAACACCACCACCTGCCGCGGCTCCATGATCGTGCTGAACAGCTACTACAACACCCCCGAGCAGCCCGACGGCATCGTCGAGTACACCTACGACGCTGCCAACCTGCTGGCTTTCCAGATCGTCAACGGCAAGAACGAGGATCTGGCCAAGTACGACACCATCCCGAAGATCATGCTGCTCAACCAGGAACAGCAGGAGATCTCCCGTCTGGTGGAGGTCACCAACCCCATCGTCAAGAAGTACGTCCAGGAATGGGTTACCAATGGCGACGTGGATGAGACCTGGGATGCCTATGTGAACGAGCTCAAGGGCGCTGGCATCGACCGCATCGTCGAGATCTACCAGGCCGCTCTGGATCGCATCAACGGCTGATCCTGATCTGACCCAAAGGGAAGAAAGGTTCGCCTTTCTTCCCTCTTTCTATAATGACCCTGCCAAAAAGGAGTATAATTCACATATGGCAACGAAAGGCAACCGCGATTTTCGCCCGCTGACCCACTACACTCCGCCCTATGGCTGGATCAATGATCCCAACGGCATGGTGTATGAGGACGGCATCTGGCACCTGTTTGCCCAGCACTACCCGGACGATACCAAATGGGGCCCCATGCACTGGCGGCACGCCACCAGCACAGACCTGCTCCACTGGAAGGACCTGGGCATCGCCCTGTATCCGGATGAAGAGCTGGGCTATATCTTCTCCGGCAGCGGCGTGATCGATGCGGGCAACACCTCCGGTCTGGGCGTGGACCGGGATCCCATGGTGCTGATGTACACCCACGCCGATGTCGTCAACAACCGGCAGCAGCAGTCCATCGCCTTCTCCGAGGATCGGGTCCACTTCACGCCCTACGCGGGCAACCCGGTCATCGCCTCAAACGAGGTGAACTTCCGCGATCCCAAGGTATTCAAGAATCCCATTTTGAACTGCTGGTCGGTGGTGATCTCCTGTGACAAGGTCATGGAGTTTTACGCCTCCGACGACCTGATCCACTGGCGCAAGACCGGTGAATTCGGCAGGACGGAGAACCGCCTGGGCGGCATCTTCGAATGCCCGGATCTGTTCCCCCTGACCGCGCCGGACGGCTCCCAGGTATGGGTACTGCTGGCCTCCACGGCGTTGCCCGCACCCTTCGGCGGCTTCCGCATGCAGTATTTCCTGGGTGAATTTGACGGAAATACCTTCCGCGAGACCCATCCCGCGAGGCTGCCCCGCTTTGTGGATTCTGGCTACGACGACTATGCCGCCGTGACCTTTTTCGGCGCGGATCGACGACTGCTGATGGGCTGGGCCGAGGCCATTGCCTACGGCGAGGACGGCCCCACCGGCGAATTCTGCGGCCTGATGACATACGCTCGCGAGCTTTCCCTCGTGGAATTGAACGGCGAGCTGTGCCTAGCCATGAAGCCTGTGACCCCGGACTTCGACCTGAAGCCCGTCCCGGAAATCGAGCCGCTCCAGCTGAACTTCCGCCAGAGCATACCCCGTTCGGAGGGCGCGCTGCCCGGCGAGCTGTTCCACATCCGCGTGGAGGCAGAGGGCCCCTTCAACCTCACCCTGTCCAATGATCGGGGCGAGGCGCTGAACATCAGCCTGAGCACCGAGCAGAAGCTGGTGGTGGACCGCACGAAGGCCGGTGTCCGGGACTTCAATCCTCTCTTCAACTCCGGCCTGTTTTCCGTAATGACCGCCCCGCGCGGCCAGTTCGGCCCCGCCGTACTCGATCTTTACTTCGATCGCATGATCGCCGAAACCTACATGGATGGCGGCACGCTGGTCAACACCTCCGTGGTCTTCCCGCAGGAACCCTATACAAAGGCCACCCTGCTGGGCAAGGGCCGCCTGAGCATCGGCAGCCCCGCCCTGTAATCGTTCGCGGCAAACCAAAGCGGCCGGTCACTTGACAGCATATCAAGTGGCTGGCCGCTTTGATCGTTGTGGAATCGGCGTCATTCGTCGTCTTCCGGTCGATACTCGGTGTCATCCCAGTTTTCTGGCCGTAGGCCGATGTTGGTCTGCGCGCCCTCTATGCGAGTATTCAGGTAGGTCTCACACAGCCAGTTGGCGTAGGACACGGTCATCAGCTTGTTGAACGAGGGCATGATGATCAGATAGAGCAGCGACACTGCGAGCAGCACATGCGGCTCCGCGCCGGGGGCCAGCGCGATTATTCCCGCGCCCAGCAGGGGCAGGACGAGCGTCAGCAGCTTGATCAGTATCGCGAAGGGCAGCTTGCCGATGGTCAGCAGCACGGAATTGCGTATCAGATGTCCCAGCTTTAAATCATAGGTCACCATCATGGGATAGATCAGCATGGTGATCATGCTCCACAGCATCGCCGCCAGCACCACCAGCCCCATGAACAGTGCGAACACCGGCGAGGTCTGCATCATGGGACCATAGACCCGGGAGGCAGTATAGGTCAGAAAGGGCAGCATGCCGCTGACGAGGCTCACCGGGAGCGCCTGTTTCCAGTTGCCCTTTACCGCATCCCAGAAATCACTCAATACGAAGCTGTGCTGGTCCCGCGCCCAGTTGCGCAGCACGTAGGTGACGCCGGCGTTGAAGGGCCCCGTGATGGCGATGCAGGGGATCAGTATCATCAGCCACATGGATATCAGCCCGGGCATGTCCTCCCGCGTCAGCACGCTCATGGCATCGCCCGCAACCGTGGCGGACAGCGTGATCACATTGATTCCCGTCCACACGATCGCCGGCAGCCAGGCCACCAGATACAGCAGGTTTATCCCGATCAGCGACGACCAACGCACCTTCAAGACCGCACCAAACAGCTGCCGACGGTTGGCCGGAAGGTCCGCGAGGGTCATGTCCGCCTTGCCCTGCTTGCCATAGAAGTAGTTGTTCATCATGTCACGAAATCCCATGGCACACCTCCAGAGATGTGTTTAATATATGTATTATACTCTATATTGGTTTTCTTTGCAATCCTCAGTACCACCGGCAAATATGTCGTAGAAATCCTCCTGGACGTCGACGTGAAGATCAGCGGCGGCAATCCCGGGCCCTATCCTACTGTGATGCCCGAACCGACGGCGTCCGCTCCGGCAGTGCCTACCATCGCCGCCGCGAAGAAGACCGGCAAGGCCGATATCACCATGACCTGCACCCACGGCAAGAAGAAAGCAAGGATCAAGGTACAGGTGAGCAAGCAACGCGCAGCGCCACTGATGATCCTGCAGGACATCCGCTGTTTATGAATGACGGCTGGCTTCCAACACTCCAGGAATACTCGCCGGGTTTTACCAAAGATGAATGGCTGAAGTTGTTGAATAATTCTGAGGTTATCGGCCCTGTATGGGGCGGGACCCTGGCTGCTTTTTATGACGCGGGCGGACAGGCTACATGTTCACAGATTGGTCTGACCTTCGGGAAATCACCCATGTCAATCAGCGGATACTGCACAAACCTCGCAAAGAGAATCCATAAGCTTACCGGTTGCCCCTTATCCATGCGTGATAAAGGGAAGCCTCGGTACTGGTCAATTCTGTTCCAGGGGCAAGCGGCAGATTCCCGTACACCAGGGAGCTTTGTTTGTAGACTCCGCGCCGAATTGATGGATGCCCTCGGTGAATTCCATATTGAACGTTTCCTCTGGCCTAAGGTAGAATCGAAGCTTGCCGGTGCAAGTATTCGCATCTGGAAAATTAGTGAGGGAAAAGAGAGCACCGGCCTTCCGGATGATATTAAAAGTCAGCTGATGGAACGTAGTTGTGTTGCTGTTCACGGTTCCACCAAGGCTATTACCTTAAGGCATGAGGGGCTGACGCTGATAATCGACGCTAAATTCTATAAGCATTCCCTCGCGAGCTATATGGACAAGCAAATG
>JAUNJT010000057.1:0-421 GCA_030533105.1 Eggerthellaceae bacterium | reverse complement strand
AATGCTCCACAGCGCAAATCTTTATCAGATTTTCACCTATGTTAAAAATGAGGATAAAACAGGAAGCGGCAAAGTAAGTGGCCTTCTTCTGTACGCTAAGACAACAGAAGAAACTGAGCCATTCCTGTCTGTGAACATGGGAGGAAACCTGATGGAAGTACGTAGTCTTGACTTGAACAGATCCTTCCGTGAAATATCCGCCTCTTTAGACTCCATTGCAGCGTCATGCTTGTGTTGCCCGTGTTCGCCACCGGCAGGCATATCGGCAATGTAACAATATGGCCGATAGAGTTGTTTGGCATAAAGCAAATGTCACGCATGCTATGACTTTTTATCTTCGACTGTTTTTCCGAGCTCAATGTATAATGCTTCATTTCCAAAACGGAAACAAAACCCCATAATAAACATAAAATCGGAAATG
>JAUNJT010000056.1 GCA_030533105.1 Eggerthellaceae bacterium | reverse complement strand
ACCAGACTGTGGCGCGAAGCCGAGAACATGCGTCTTTCTCGCGCGGTATTCATCAATCACATCGACCGCGAGCATGCGAATTTCAATGCCGCCATGGCAGCGCTGCATGCACGTTTCGGCAATCGCCTCGGCGCCGTCAACATCCCCATGGGTGAGGCTGGCGACTTCAAGGGCGTCATCGACATCATCCGCATGAAGGCCCGCTACATCGTCGATGACAAGGAAGTCATCGAAGACATCCCGGCCGAGTACGCAGACGCAGCCGAGGCTGCTCGCGAGAAGCTGTGCGACCTCGTCGTCGAAGCCGATGAAGAGCTCATGATGAAGTTCCTGGAAGGCGAAGAGCTGACCCAGGAGGAGATCGAGAGCCTGCTCGAGCAAGCCATCACGCAGGAGATCTTCATCCCCGTGTTCGTCGGTTCCACCATCATCAAGCAGGGCATCATGTGCCTGATGGACGACATCGTCACGTACTTCCCGTCTCCGACCGCCCATGGCCGCTTCGAGCTGGCCAACGGCGAGACCATTCGCGTCGACGAGTCCAAGCGCCCCGCAGCGTTCGTGTTCAAGACCGTGTCCGACCCCTTCGTCGGTCGCCTGAGCTTCCTCAAGGTGCTCGCCGGCACGCTCGAACCGGGCATGGAGCTTCAGAACTCCCGTTCCCGCAAGAAGGAGCGCCTCGGCCATCTCTATGTCATGATGGGTAAGGAGAACACCGATGTGAAGACCGCGAAGGCGGGCGACATCATCATCGTGCCGAAGCTTTCCGATACCCGTACGGGTGACACGCTCTCCCAGACGGGCGAGATCGCGGTTGAGCCCGCGAAGCTGCCCGAGCCGCTCTATCCGGTCGCCTACGAGGCAGTCAACAAGGCTGACGAGGACAAGGTCGGCACCTTCCTCGCTCGCCAGGCGGAAAACGATCCCACGCTGCGCCTGAAGCGCAACGAGGAAACCCATCAGGCCGTGCTCACTGCCATGGGCGACACGCAGGTCGAGGTCATCGTATCCCGCTGCAAGGAGCAGGCTGGCGTCGAGATGAAGCTTCTGAAGGTTCGCGTCCCGTATCGCGAGACCATCCGCAAGACCGCTTCCGCACAGGGCAAGCACAAGAAGCAAACGGGCGGATCCGGTCAGTACGGCGATTGCTGGCTGCGCCTCGAGCCGAACCCCGGCAACGGCTATGAGTTCATCGACGAGGTCGTCGGCGGCCGCATCCCGCGCAACTACATCCCCGCGGTTGACAAGGGCGTTCAGGATGCCATGCAGGAAGGCTATCTCGCCGGTTATCCGATGGTCGACATCAAGTGCGCCGTGTATGACGGCAGCTATCACTCCGTCGACTCGAGCGATATGGCGTTCAAGACCGCTGCGCGCATCGGCTTCCGTGCGTGCTGCGAGAAGGCCGATCCGATTCTGCTCGAGCCCATGGCGAATGCCGACATCACGGTCACCGAGGAATATGCTGGCGCTGTCATGAGCGACATCTCCACGCGCCGTGGCCGCATCGTCGGCACCGACTCCAACAACTCGGGCGAGACGATCATCAAGGTGCGCGTCCCGTATGCTGAGATGCTCAGCTACACCAAGGATCTCCGCTCCATCACGCGCGGCAATGGCTCCTATACCATCGAGGTCGAGGGTTATGAGGAGACTCCGGGCGACGTGAAGAAGAAGCTCATCGAGGAGTATCAGGCTTCCAAGAACAACTAACGCGCATCGAAAGATTCGCGAGTTTGCGCGGGCCCTTCGGGGCCCGCTTTTCGTTCGAGGACGATTGCGGGCAAAAGCGCCCATCCATTGATTCTGTGTGGTTTGCTTTGCGGTTTCGATCGCATGGTAATATTTCCTCACGAAGCGGACACGAACCCCGACTGCACGAAATGCTTCGATGAAGGAGGATTCGCGCATGCGCGAACGCACTTCCCATATCTTCTCCAAACGCACATGCTGCCGTGTTGCAATCGCATTTATGCTTGCATGCGCGCTTTTGCCATCCGCGGCATATGCCGAGCCGACCATCTCCGAGCTTCAGGCTCAAGCCGATAGCGCATATGCGGATCTCTGCGCGATGGAAGTGCAGCTCGATGAGGCTTCGAACGCGTATTTCCAAGCACTCGAGGAGCTCCAGAAGGCACAGGACCGCATCACCGAGCTCCAAGGGCAGATCGATGAGGCGACATCGCGCATCGCCATCGTGCAGGGCAAGCTCTCCGCTCGTGCGCGCAGCATGTATAGATCCGATCAGATCAACATCGTCGATGTGCTGCTCGGTTCGTCGACGTTTTTGGAGTTCGCCAATAACTTGAGCCTGCTCGACCAGATGAACCAAAAAGACGCGAACATGGTCGAGGAATCGAAGGCTTTGAAGGCGCAGCTCGAAGAGCAGAAGATAGAGCTCGCGGAACAGGAGCGCGCTGCCGCTGAGGCAGCGGAAGAGGCGCGCATCGTCCAGAAGGAAGCCGAACTGGTCTATGAGTCCATGCAGAATCTGTATCAGAGCTTAAGCGACGAGGTTGCGAGCCTTGTTGCGGCCGAGCGAGCTGCAGCCGAAGCGCGGGATGCGCAGGCATTCGAGGAGAGCTCAGGATCTATAGATGATGATGGGGACTATACCGACCCGTATTACGATGCCGCATGGGCGAGCGAGGTTTTGGATAGAGCCTACAGCTATCTGGGCGAAGCAAGCTACGTGTGGGGTTCATGCAGCCCCGGCGAGTTCGACTGCTCGGGATTCGTGAGCTATTGCCTGTCGGGCCGCTATTCGCGTCTTGGCACCACCTACACCTTCCTCACATGGCCAAAAGTGCATGATCCCCAACCAGGCGATGTCGCGGTTAATTCCGTTCATTGCGGCATCTACATCGGCGGCGGGCAGATCATCCACTGCACGTCATCTGCCGACAACGTCATCATCGGGCCCGTCCAGAGTGGGATGACCTTCCATCGCTGGTGCTGATAGGGCTTGATCTCAATTTAAGGAGAGGGGAGAGCGCCTCATGTCGCAGCATACGTTCACATTCATGGGGACAGGATCGGGATGCGGCATCCCGGCGTTTTTCTGCGATTGCCCCGCATGTGAGGAAGCACGCCGAAACCCGAGCGTTGCCCGCGGCGATTGCGGCGTGATGATCCGCGGCGAGAAGACCCTGCTCATCGATACGCCTCCCGATATCCGTCATCAGCTGAATCGCGAGGGTGTGAGAAGCTTCGATCAGCTTCTGTACACGCACTGCCATTCCGACCATGTCGGAGGGCTTTTAGAGCTCGAGTACATGGTGCAGCTGCGCACCAAATGCAAGCTTCCAACCTATGCGAGCGAAATAACCCTCCAACAGCTTGCACAGGAATTCGACTACATGATGTATTGCCTCGATGTGCATGCGATCGAGGAGTATGACACGGTCTCCTTCGATGGCGTGAACTACACCGCGCTGCCCGTGACCCATTCTCCCGGGTCATTCGGATACCTGATCGAAACCGAAGATACGCGCATGTTCTATGCATCCGATACGGGGCTTTTGCCAAAGGAGACGAAGGAGCGCATACAAGGTTGCGACATCCTTGCGATGGATGCGACGTTCTGGAAGCATTGCTGGCGCCCCGATGCCCATCACAGCATCCAGGAAACCATCGAGGAGGGGCTTGCCCTCGATGCGAAGAAGATCTATCTGACGCATCTGGCGCTCCATTACGATGAGCCCATCACCACCGTAGAGCTCGATGCATATCTCGAGCAATTCGATGGGCGTGTCATGCAGGCGCGCGATGGGATGAGCTTCCCGATTTAATCCGTTGTTTTTTAGGCTTTCTGGCGCCCCCGTGGTCAAATAGATTTTGAGTGCGGTCACACGTTTTTTACTGTAGTTTCCGTTCGGCGAACTGTGTTACCGCATATTTTTTAGGGCTGTTTCCGTATGCATCTACTGGCTATAATGCCAAGTAAGAGTGCACGCTGGCAGGCGTGTGCACTGCCGTGGTGCGCGGATATGTTTTTCGGCGACCTGAAAAGACAATCTGGGCACCATGGCAGTGCGAGAAAGAAATCGTGAGAACGATGAGAAAGAAAAGGGGGAAGGTAGATGACCGAGGCTGAAGGCCATAAGGGTTTCTTTCAAGATCTTTTTGAAAAACCCAGTATGGACACAGAGGTTGACATTCATGCTCCCGGTGTAAAGATGGTGAAGTCGCTGTGCTACTTCTGCCATGCGAACTGCGGCGTCCTTGCTTACGTCAAAGATGGTGACGTGATCAAGATCGAGGGCGACCCGAATTACACCAACCAGGGCGGTCTGTGCTGCCGTGGTACCAGCGCGCTGTTGCATGTCAACCATCCCGGCCGTATCAACCATGCGTTGAAGCGCGTCGGAAAGAAGGGCGAAGGCAAGTGGGAGCAGATCGATTACGATCAGGCTATCAAGGAAGTTGCCGAGCGCCTGAACCAAATCAAGGCGGAAAGCGGCGCTGAGGCGATTGCTTCCGCAGGTGGCACGACCCGTACCGATGACTGGGCGCGTCGTCGCTTCCTGAACATCTTCGGCACGCCGAACGGTTTCCATAATGCGCTTCTGTGCTGGATTCCGACGTTCATGGCCGAAACCTGCGTGTGCGGTTGGTCTCCGTTCGAAACCGACCTGGGCACCGCGCGTTGCCTCATCTTATGGGGCATGAACCCGGGCGCTTCCACGCTTCCCGGCATGCATGGTTACACTGACCTGCAATTGGGCGGCATGAAGATCATCTATGTCGACCCGCGTTATTCCGAGACCGCCGCGAAGGCCGACCTTTGGCTTCCGCTTCGTCCCGGCACCGACGCTGCGCTGGCGCTGGCAATGCTCAACGTCATCATCCGCGAGCGTCTCTACAATAAGGAATTCGTCAACACGTGGTGCGACGGCTTTGCCGATCTCAAGGCCCACATCAAGCAGTACTCTCCTGCATGGGCATCCAAGATCACGTGGCTTTCCGCCGATCAGATCCGCACCGCAGCCCGCATGTATGCCACCAACACTCCCGGTTGCATCCAGTGGGGTTGCACGTGGGACCAGATCGGTCGCGCATCCACGACCGGCAGCCATGCCATCGCGCTTCTGCGCGCCGTCACCGGCAACCTGGACGTTCCCGGTGCAGACGGCATCCCCGGACCGGCTCTCAACTACCTCACCGACGAGGAGATGGAAGCCAACGAGTGGCTGCCTGAGGAGCAGAAGGCAAAGCAGATCGGCTCCAACAAGTTCAAGCTCACGTCGTGGCCCGGCTATCAGCTCATCAGCGACAATGCTCGCCGCAAGTGGGGCAAGACCCTGCCCGTCGAGTGGTTCTGCGAGGCTCATGGCCCGAGCGTCTTCAAGGCGATCATCACCGGCGATCCGTATCAGATCCGCGGCCTGATCGTCAATGCGACCAATCCGGTCAACTCCTATGGCGACGCCAAGATGACCCTCGAGGCCCTAAAGAAGCTCGAGTTCCTCGTCGTCGTCGAGTACTGGATGACCCCGACCGCGCTGTTCGCCGACTACATCTTCCCGGCAGCTGGCGCGCTCGAGCGTCCGATCATCGTTTCCCACTATGGCGCAACCGACTCCCTCATGGGCGGCAGCCGCGCCATCCAGCCGAAGTACGACCGCCACACCGACATGGTGTTCTGGCGCAAGCTCGCTTTGGCATGCGGTCAGGATCCGGCGCTGTGGCCGTGGGAGACCGAGGAAGAGGCGAACTACGAGATCATCAAGCCTCTCGGCCTTCCGGTCAACAGCTGGGACGAGTTCGTCTCCCAGGTCCGTCAGTACTATCCGCCGCTGCATCAGAGCAAGTTCATCTCCAACGGCGGCTTCTGGACGCCGTCTGGCAAGGTTGAGCTCAACTCCACGATCCTGCGTCAGCTCGGCTATCCTGGCATGCCGACCTACATCGGCTGCATCGAGAACGAGATCGACACTCCCGAGATCGCCGAGGAGTATCCGATCGTTCTCACCACGGGCGGCGGCTTCATGCCGTTCCACCATTCCGAGCATTTCAACATGCCGTATACGCGTTACCTGTATCCCGATCCGTACTTCGACATCAACCCCGAACTTGCCGAGAAGCTCGGTATCAAGCAGGGTGATTGGTGCTGGATCGAGACGCGTCGCGGCCGCATCAAGATGCGCGCTGAAGTGCAGCCCTCCGTCGATCCTCGCGTGGTCTTCTGCCCGCGTGGTTGGTGGTTCCCCGAGCGCGATGGCTCTGCGGACCTCGATAACCCGTTCGGCTGCCTTGAGTCCAACGTCAACACGCTGACCTCCGTCGACGATGAGCACTGCGACCCGATGGGCGGCTCTTGGGCCAACCGTGGTCTCATGTGCAAGGTGTACAAGTGCTCCGAACTCGATAAGGAGTTCACGAAGAAGGATTGCCAGTGGTCCATCCCCGGTTCTTCCAACATCCCCGGTGTCACCGTCATGCCGAGCGATCAGAAGCTCGCACGCGACCCGATCCCGTTCGAGGTTCCGCAACCCGACTTCGAGGTTCCCGAGGGCTACGACTGGTGCTGGCAGGATGGTCAGCTGTATCAGAAGGGCACGTTCTTCCGCTATGATCCTTCCGGCTGGCTGGTCAACCCGCGCAACAAGTCGTACTACGATGCCTACACCGGATGGCGCTACGACGCCGATTCCCAGTGCCTCGTTGATGATGCGACTGGCAAGATCTACGACATGAATCGTCAGGAGATCGTCTACTTCGGTAACGTCCAGTGCTTCCCGGGCCAGCCTGCTCCGTATGAGCTGCCCGGTCTGGTCGAGTGGGATATGGAGAGGGGTGCAGGCTTCTTGCCTGGCACGGACCTCGTCTACGATCCGAACTCCGGTTGGGTAATGGACATCTACAACGGTGTCTACTATGACGCTTATTCCGGTTATGCCTATGATCCGACCGACAACACGTTGGTCGACATGCAGACCGGCAAGCGTTATGACATGAACACGCGTCAAGAGATCGTGTAAGGAGGCTGATTGATATGACACGTTACGTTATGGTTATCGACCAGCGTCGCTGCATCGGCTGCCATTCCTGCACGGTTGCTTGCCGTACGTGGAACAAGCTCCCGATGGACATCGTTTACAACCCGGTTGTGAGCGATGGCGTCCAGGGAACGTGGCCGAATGTTCATCGCAACTGGCTGCCGACTCTGTGCATGCATTGCGAGAAGCCTGCATGCGTGCCGGCTTGCCCGACTGGCGCGAGCCAGCAGGACGAGGACGGCACCGTATGGATTGACTACACCAAGTGCATGGCATGCAAGGTGTGCGTCAACGCCTGCCCCTACGGCATGCGCGACCAGTCCAAGGTCGAGCCTCGCCTGCATCGCTTCGTCCGCAAGTGCACGTTCTGCCGTGAGCGCCGTAAGATGGATCCGGATGCTGTGCCGTATTGCGTGCAGACCTGCCATCAGAAGGCTCGTATCTTCGGCGATTTGGATGATCCGAATTCCGAGGTTTCGAAGCTTATCGGCTCCGTTGAAACTGTAAGGCTGATGGAAGATTTGGGCACTGGCCCGCAAATCTATTACATCCCTGATTTAGGAGGTAGGAGATAATGCGTCATCATTATTGGGAATGGCCCATTGCGAGCTACCTGTTCTTGGGTGGCCTCGGCGGTGGCATTTACTTCCTTGCCATGATCTTCGCCTTCAACGTGCTTCCTAACTACGAGGAAGTCGGTTGGGTATTCGCATGGCCTGGATTCATCGGCCTGTTGTGCCTGGGCTTCGGTTGCTTCCTGCTCGTCTTCGAGCTTGGCCAGCCGGGCGTTTTCTACCGTTGCTTCATCAAGTCGACATCGATCATCTGCTGGGGCGCCAGGCTCCTGTCGGTATGCCTTATCTTCGGCTTCTTCTGGTTCCTTTCCTATCTGCCGTTGGGAGGCTTTGCCGAGTTCATGGCATTCTTCCGTCCCTTCAACCTGATCCTCGCGGGCATCTCCGGTTTGGGCATCATGCTCTACACTGGCTTGATGTTCTCCACCCTGAAGTCCCATGCATTCTGGGCAACCCCGGCTCTGCCGGTGCTGTTCACCGTCTCGGCACTCTCCACCGCATGCGCAGCCATCACGCTGTCCATCGGTTGGTGGCCGGCCGAGAGCACGGTTAACAACCTTGTCGTCGCTGCCTATATCAGCGAAGTGCTGCACACGATCGATATCATCTTGGTCATCGCCGAGATCATCATCCTGCTGCTGTACGTCCTCTCGCTGGTTGGTGCCGGCAATGTGACCGCCAAGAAGGTCGCCGACCGTTGGGTCAAGGGCAAGACCGCCCCGATCTTCTGGGGTCTCATGGTTGGTTGCGGTTTGGTTCTTCCGCTCATCATGTACATCGTGGGCGCCGGTACCGTTGCCGCGACGTTCATCGCTCCGTGGATCGTCCTGCTCTCCGGCTTGCTGCTCCGCTTCCTGTTCGTGTACTCCGACGATCGCCGCGCGATCCCGGGCGAGGAGCATTACTACAACAAGCTTCCGAAGGGCGACGAGGCATTCATGTCCCGTTGGGAGTATGGCAAGAACGAGTTCTAATCAGCTCGCGTTACGCCAAGGCATATGCCACATTATGGGAGGCCGGGAAACCGGCCTCCCTTTTTATTGCGAGCCGTTCGCTTATATGGTGTCGGTTGTCTAATACTTGCACCTTTCACCTGTCTGCTCGCCGAAAGCGGGGTAGAATAACCTCGTATGTTAATGAGAGGCTATCGCCATGGCGTGCAAGTGAGGAAGTCATTATGAACACTTATTCATTCTCCGATGCGCTTACGGGTTCGACGATCCAGTGCGATTATCCGGGTTTGCAGACCCTGATGGTCGAGGCCGATGGCATGCCGCAACCATGTGAGACCCTTTTCTTCCCAGGTTGCTCGTTCATCAACTACGGTATGCCGCTTGTTGATGCGGTATATGCAACGCTCAAGGATGCCGGAGTCGTTGAAGGCATCTCGCTTCTGTGCTGCGGGAAGATCTTGAAATACGAGCCCAACGGTACCGAGATCCGCGCAAACTATGAGAAGCAGCTGTGCGAGCGGCTTGCTGCGCTTGGCGTGAAAACGATCGTGACGGCCTGCCCGAATTGCGTGAAGGCTTTGCGCGATGCGGTCGCACGCGATGCAGCCGAAGCCGACATCGAAATCATCCCCTTGCCGGCTGTGCTCGCCGATTTGGGATACCGCATCGATTCGGACGGCGCGCTTGCGCTGCTTTCCGCGGTTGTGGAGGCGGGCAAGGATTACTTCGAGCCCGGACTCGCAGACCAAGTTCCCATGTTCTGCATCCACGATTCGTGCCCTGATCGGAAGACGGGCGAGTTTGCGGCGGGCGTACGCACCCTGCTCGCCGACGAGGCGTATAACGAATGCGAGCACAATCGCAAGACCTCGTTCTGCTGCGGTTCGCTTGTGCGCGCAACGGGGAACTACGAGGCTGCTGATGCGCAGGCGCAGCGTCACGGCGATGAGGCGATTGCCGCGCAGGCGACGGGTATCGTGACGGTTTGCGTGAGCTGCGCGTTCCAATTGTCCATGGCGCAGCGCAGGGTTCCGGTATTCCACTACTTGGAACTTCTGTATAACTACCGCATCGATTGGTATTCCGCCGATGCGTGGATGAAGCTGCGGTTCTTATTCGATGAATCGCTCGGCGTGGATGAGTTCCAGAAGAGCCACCGCTCGTTCATAGGGTTGGAGAAAGCTTAATGCCCGACGAGTTGACAGAGAACCTGATGGATGCAGACGCGCCGTGCGCATGCGGTAGCGATGACCATATCGAGCGCACGAATTGCTTCTTCTGCGGCTATCTGTGCGGCTTTAATGCCACGGTGCGCGATGGTCGGGTCATAGATCTTGCTCCCGACCCGACGCGCTACCCGTATGACCCCAAGGTGCTCAAAGGCTGTCGCCGCTGGCGCATGAACCTCGATGTGCTCGATCATCCCGACCGTATCAACTATCCGCTCAAGCGCAAAGGCGAGCGCGGCGCGAACGAATGGGAACGCGTAAGCTGGGATGAGGCGCTCGACGGGATCGCTGATAAGCTATCCGAACTGCGCGACC
>JAUNJT010000126.1 GCA_030533105.1 Eggerthellaceae bacterium | reverse complement strand
CGAGGCTGATCCCGATTATTTCGGTCGCGAAACCGGTAATGCCTCCCTCGACGATCCGCTGAACGCCGATGAAATCGGCAAGAACGAGATCCTGGTCGTGAGCTTTGGCACTTCGTTCAATGAGAGCCGCGCACTGGACATCGGCGGCATCGAGAAGGCCATCGCTGCTGAATATACCGACTGGTCAGTCCGCCGCGCCTTTACGGCCCAGATCATCATCAACCATATCCAAGCCCGTGATGGTGAGAAGATCGACAACATGGACCAGGCGCTCGCGCGCGCCGAGGCCAACGGAGTTGAGAACCTCATCGTGCAGCCGACGCACCTGATGCATGGCGCAGAGTACGATGAGCTCGTCGCAGCCCTCGCGCCCTACAAGAGCAAGATGAACATCATCGTTTCCGAGCCGCTGCTCGGCCAGGTGGGTGCCGATTCCTCCGCCATCAACGCCGACAAGGAGGCAGTCGCCAGGGCAGTCGTCCTCGCCGCGAACGTGCCCGATGACACGGCGTTGGTGCTGATGGGCCATGGCACTGCCCATGCCGCCAGCATCACCTATGAGCAGATGCAGGCGCAGATGACCGAGCTCGGCTACAATAACGTCTTCATCGGCACCGTCGAGGGCGAGCCCGCAAGCACCGAGTGCTCCGCGGTCATCGCCAAGGTGAAGGCTGCCAATTACACGAAGGTCGTCCTCCGCCCGCTGATGGTCGTGGCCGGTGACCACGCCAACAACGACATGGCCGATCCCGAGGATGAGGAGTCCTGGCTCAGCCAGTTCACCGCATCGGGCAACTTCGCGAGCGTCGACACGCAGATTTCTGGTCTCGGCCGCATCCCTGCCGTCCAGCTGCTTTACATCAACCACATTGAAGATGCGCTTGAGGCTGCTGAGCCAGCGCTTATCGACATTTCCACCGCAACTGTGACGGTCACGCCTGAGAGCGTGGTCTATGATGGCGAGTCGCATACACCGACCATCACGTTAGCCATTGGCGATAAGACGCTCGTTGCTGAGCAGGATTATACGGTCGGTGTCTCTGTCGCTTCGACTTCAGATGGTACGGCTGTCGGTACGGTTAAATACACCATCGCTGGAGTGGAGTCTGCAGGTTACACCGGCTTGGCGCATGCTGAGTTCACCATCAAGGAGCCTGTCGTGCTCGAGGATGGAACGTATTCGCTTCCAGAGCTTAAGTCCGGTTCCGGTGAATCGTTCAACCATATGGTGGCTGATAGCCGCTTCCTGAAGGTTGAGGGTGACACTGCTACGATCATCTTCACCCAGGATGGTTCTACTGCCTCCGTGGGCAAGTACTCGCGTCTGGCCCTTATCAAGTCACACGACTTCATTCCCGAGGGAAGCAACTATGTTTCCGATGACCTTCTGCCCGTAGGCACGAAGGTTGTAGAGGGCACCGAAGCTGGAACGGGCGACAAGGGTACCATGTGGCATTATGAGATTACGCTGCCCAAGGCAGACGTGGAAGCCATGTTGACCAACGGCACGGTTCTTGATATCACCTTATGGAACAATGTCGGCTCTTCTGCTGATAAGATTCCTGGCTGGTATCGTGCTACCAACGATTTCTATCTTGATCTTGGTCAACTTGGTTCAAAAACCGCGTAAACTGTCACTCAACTAGGAAAATGGCGTAAAGGAGCATGTACATGACAACGGGAGCACCGAAAAGACTGATGCGAGGCTTTCTCGCCTGTCTAATGGTGCTCCTGTGCTCCTTCGGTCTGTGCGGCTGCGACTTCGGTGATCTGTTCAAGACCACCAAGGACAAACCAGCCGCTCAGACCGAGCAGGTCGCTCCTGCCGAGGGCGAAGGTGCGCAAGAGGGCGAGGAAGCAAAATCTTCCGAATCCGAATCCGCGAAGCCCGCATCAAGCGAATCGGGCTCCTCATCGAGCTCCCAGTCCGCTTCCTCGGGTGAGGCGAGCTCCGATCCTGAGCCCGAGCCCGAGCCGGAACCCGAGGATGCCACTATCTCCATTCACGTTCTCGTTGACGCGAGCAATGCCGGTCGGGGGTATTTCTTCGATGCCACGGTTGAGCTAAACGAGGGGGCGACCGTTTACGATGCGCTCATCGCCACGGGCCTTTCGTTCGGCGGCAATAGCGAATATGTGCGCTCGATCAACGGCCTAGCGGAGTTCGATGCCGGTAAGACCAGCGGATGGATGTATTCTGTCAATGGGAATGTCCCGATGACGCCGTGTGGCGGGTATACGTTAAGCGCCGGCGATAACGTGCGTTGGTACTATGTGACGAATTATGGTGACATGTAGGGAAGGCGTACTTTGCTCTAGATGACAAAAACGGCCTTTGACACATACCATCCTGCGATCGCCGCAATCTATCTGGTTGCGGCGCTTGTGTTCACAATGGCCGCGTTCCATCCGGTCTTCCTCGTCATGAATCTTATTATCGCTGTTGCCTATAACATATTCCTACGCGGATGGCGTCCCGCGTTGAAGACGCTAACGTGGCAGCTGCCGCTGCTTGCAATCATCACGGTGCTCAATCCGATCTTCTCGCAAAGCGGTTCCACGGTCCTATTCAAGTTCGGACACAGCGCTTTCTATCTGGAAAGCCTTGTATACGGCCTATGCATGGGAATCATGTTCGTGGCGGTCATGCAGTGGTTTTCTAACCTTTCGCACATACTCACAAGCGACAAGATGATGCAGCTTACAGGCAGGTTCATGCCTACGATAGGACTCATGGTGACGATGATCCTGCGCCTCGTGCCGCAGTTCATGCGCAGGTCGAAGGCCATTCGTTCAACCCAGGAGGTGTGCACTGCCGCCAAATTGGATAAGCAGGAGGGTTACGGGTCGCCAGGCGGCAAACAAAACGGTTCGAATACGGGCTTCTTCACGAAACGCGCGGATTCGGTCCGTACATACTTGCGTGATTTGACGGTGCTCATGGGGTGGGGGATGGAGGATTCCCTTGATACTTCCGAAGCCATGCGCGCCAGAGGTTGGGGTGCCGCCCCAAAACGCACCACGTACCAGAGAAGCGACTTCCGTGCGGTTGACGGATTCGTCGCGGCGATTATGGGCGTGCTCATCGTGGCAAGCGGCTTTCTAGCTTTTGTGGCGTGTTCGCAGTTCACCTACTATCCCGAACTAAGCGAGCTGATTCTTTGGTGGGGATACGTGCCCTACTTCGTATTATTGATCATTCCCTTCATTTTGGAGATTAAGGAGCGCATCGTATGGAGTCGATGAGTAAAGCCCCTGTAAATAC
>JAUNJT010000055.1 GCA_030533105.1 Eggerthellaceae bacterium | reverse complement strand
AGTCGCCATCATCGTCGTCATGGTCGTGCTCATGGAACGAGAACGCCTCGGCGCGTTTCCACTCGATCCCGAAAGGCTTCGCTTCCTCCTCGGAGGCATAATCGAGCGCGACGGCCGCAGGAGTCAGATCGCTTCCACCGACCACCGCCAAAAGTTCGAGCAGATGATCGCATGCTTCCAATACCGGGAAGGTAAGCTCCGCATCCTCTGCTGCGCGAAGCGCGGCATCGAGATCCCCACGGAGCATCTCGACCGAATAACCTCCCGTCAAGCGCTTCTCGCACATCGCGCCCAAAATGATCTTCGATTCCTCCGTCAATGCGGGCGGGCATTTGGAGGAAGCGCAGCCGCATCCCTCATGCGTGCACGAATCACTGAACGCACCTGTCGCCTCCCCCGCACTTGCGTTGAAAAGCGCATACGCTTCCGCACTCGTCACCAAAAGCGCCGCGAGCTGCATCGCATATGCCGCATGCGCGAGCTGGGCAGATCCCGCGCCCCCGCAGGTATGGATCTGGGAGAACAGAAGATCCAGATATGGCCATGCAGCACGTATCGCGTCATCGGTTCCCGCAACGCAGCACGTCACGTTATCGCGCGAGCAGAATGCATCCGCTATCGTGGTGTCGATGAGCGCTATCGGAGCCTCGACGAAGAGGATGCCGCTTACTTGGGCCAATGCGGAGAGCTCGCGTGCGAAGGAAGGCGAGATCGAACTCAAATCGACGACCAGCGCATCCTGCTGGGCGACTTGGAACAGACCATCCGAATCGAGATAGACGGTCTCCACGTCAGCTTCCGATGTGAAGTACGTGAAGCAAACGCTCGCCTCGCTGGGGTCGAACACCTCGAAGCAATCGGCAGCCTCCAAACGATCGCGTACGTAATCTCCTACCGTCCTGTTCCCCGCAAAATAGAATGTCGCCATGTCAAACCTCCGTTTTGAACAGCGCCGCTCGATTGAGCGGCGCTTTAGTCATCAAGAGAATCGATACCCTATTTGATGCCGCGCAGTCGTGCGACAAGATCGAGACGGCGCTCGAAGAGGGTGCGCTCCAAGCCGACCGGATACGTGTGCGGATTGAGCATGCGCTTCTGGCTCTCATCAAGCGTCTCAAGCCCTTCCTTCACGCGGACCTGGGCAGCCATCGCATCCCGATCCTCGGCGGGAAGGACGCTTTTGCCAGCGCGTGCAAGAGGATGGAACAAGGTCTCGTAGCGCAAGCCCAGAAGATGCTTTCTGCGCAGGCCGTCCATCGGGTCGACGATGGTCTCGTCTTCAGCAATCGGAGCGTTGACATCGAAGACCATGTCGCCTGCGATGCGGCCATCCTCCAGATAGTAGCGGCGCACGTCGAGCACGCCGGGAACCGTGAGCTTCGCCGCCGACTCGGAGATCTTGAGCGTGTATTGCCACGCTTCATCATCCGGCTCCTTGGTTGCGGAAAGCTTATAGACGCCACCGAGCGTCGGTTGGTCGTATGCGGTCGCGAGCTTCGTGCCGACGCCCCACGACATGACGGGCGTGCCCTCATCGCGGATCGACTTGATGGAATACTCGTCCAAATCGTTCGACAACACGATGCCGCAGTCGGTAAGCCCAGCCTCATCGAGCATCTCGCGGGCCATCTTGGCAAGCCAGGACAAGTCGCCCGAATCGATGCGGATGCCCATGAGCCTCTCGCCGCGCTCGCGCATCTCCAAACCGACGGTGATGGCGTTTCTGATGCCCTGCTTCACGTCGTAGGTATCTACGAGCAGGATGCAATTGGTCGGGAATGCCTTCGCATACTCTCGAAACGCCGTGAGCTCATCATCGAAGAGCATCACCCATGAGTGGGCATGCGTACCCGATACGGGGATGTTGAACAGCTTGCCCGCAAGCACGTTCGATGTAGAGGCGCAGCCGCCGATGACCGATGCGCGGGAAGCCCACAAGCCACCTGCAGCACCTTGGGAACGACGCAGGCCGAACTCGGCTACGGGAGATTGGGCAGCGAGGCATACGCGTGCCGCCTTCGTGGCGATGAGCGTCTCGAAATTCACGCAGTTGAGCAGCGCGGTCTCGAGCATCTGGCACTCCATCGCAGGACCCACGACTCGGACGATGGGTTCATAGGGGAACACGATGGTTCCCTCGATGACCGCATCGATATCGACGGAGAGATGGAAGTTGGCGAGATAATCCAAAAAGCCCTCATGGAAGAGCTTCCCGCCACCCGGGGCCGGCAAGGATGCGAGATATGCGATGTCCTCCTCGGAGAACGTGAAGCCCTCGACCAACTCGGCAAGCTGTGCCAATCCGCATGCGACGGCATAGCCGCCCTTGAACGGATAATCGCGGAAGTACATATGGAAGCACGCTTGGGTGTCTGCCTTGCCGCACTCCCAATAACCCTGCGCCATGGTCAGCTGATACAGGTCGGTCAAAAGTGCTTGGTTGAGTCTCATATCCACGTTAGTATCCCTCCTCTATCTCGAATGATCTGCGCTCAGTGCGCGACATGTTTCGTTACTCGCCAGTCTGCGTGCCACCAGATCCCTCGCGGCGCTTGCGGAAGCGGCGGCGCGGCTTACGGGACGAATCCTTGCTGGATGCACTTGGCTCGCCCTGCTTCGCCTGCGTGGCGGATGCGGGCTTTGCCGTATCGGCATCTTTGCGGACCACGCCTCCGCGACGACGCGATCTCCCCTTCTTCTGGGAGCTTTGCTGCTTCTCGTCTGTTGGCGTATTCTCCTTGCTCTTGCGCATCGCGTTCTGGGACTGCCTGACCCCGGAAGATTTCTGTCCGGGACGTGGGCCCGTCTTCGCCTGCTTCGTGCTCTCATCGCGACTTTGCTGCGCTTCTGGGCGCGAGGCACCCGTTGGACGATTCCCACGGCGGCGCTTGCGCGGAGCCTGCGCACCCGCATCTTCCTGAGCTTTCGCCTTCTCGGTGCGACCGGCCGTCTGCTCGACGGCTTGCTCGGTCGTAGACGTTGCGACCTTGGTGGAACGGCGGCGCTTGCGCAACTTGGTCGTCGCATGCTCCGTCGGTGCGGAATCCTGCGTCTTCTGACGCTTGGCGGGTTGCTTCTTGGAAGGCATCGGCTTGGCTGAAGGCTCATGGCGAACCGCAACCGCATCACCTATCTTGACATCTTGCGTGAATTGCGAGGTTAAAAACACCGTCTTCGCCATGACGCCCATCGATGCGGCTTCCTTCGCACGATCCCACGCCTCCTGGCAAACGCAGCACGGACGCGTCGCTCCCTCCTTGGGAGGATCGAACTCGTCGAGCGGGATCTTGATAGTTTTGTCGTCCTCGAGCTTTAGGGTGACGATCTCGCGCGGCACATCGAGGTTGGTGACCTTCGCAGGGCCCTCAGGGGTCTGGATGGTCGCGTTCTGCTTCGGTGCGCGGCTCTTGAATTCCTTGTACGCGTCGTACTCGTAGCGCAAACAGCACATCAACCTTCCGCACAAGCCCGATATCTTCTGGGGATTGAGCGAGAGGTCCTGCTCCTTGGCCATGCGGATGGACACGGGATTGAATTCCCCGCCCAATCTCTTGCAGCACAGCTCTTGGCCGCAATGGCCGAGTCCGCCAATCAGGCGCGCTTCATCGCGCACGCCGATCTGGCGCATGTCAACACGCACACGGAAATGCGATGCGAGCTTGCGCACCAGCTCGCGGAAATCGACACGGTCGTCTGCCTCGAAGTAGAACACCGCCTTATCGCCCTCGAAGAGGTACTCGACCGAGACGGGATGCATATCCTCGTTCGTCTCGGCAGCCATCTCGCGGAAGATGGGCAGCGCCTCTTCGCCGAGCGCTTCCATGCGGGCGGCCTGCTCGATATCCTCTTCGGTAGCGATGCGCTTGACGGGTTTTAGTGGGGATTTCAACTGGGCGACCTGCTCTTCGGTTGCCTCGAACACCTCATCGGCCAGATGACCGAACTCGACGCCGCGCGCCGTGAGCACGACGACGGCCATATCCTTGGAAAGCTCGAGGTCGAGCGCGTCGAACCAGAGCGTGGCACTTGAATGCGAAAGCCTTATCGGGGCGATTCTAACCATATGAACTTCCTTTATCGTTAACGCTTCGCGCTATATGGCGCGAAAGCCGAATCAAACAACGTATCGCGCAAGGACAGCAGAAGCGCGTCCATGCAAGATTGCGGAGAAACATTATACGCGAACATCGCGTCGTAACGCTGTATCTGCGATAGCGCACTCGCCGCGCGCACCACATCGGTTTGCGCCGCGGCATCGTCTATCGAACCGCGCACATCCACGTTGATCACCAGATCGGGCGTGCCTGCGCACGTGACCATGATGTCGCGGACCCAGGAGCGGATGATGGCCGTGAGCTCATGGAGCGACTCGAACGATTTCGCGCTGATGGCGCGCTTGTTGCGGGCTTCGATCTGCTTGAGAGCGCTTCGGGACAGATACTCGCCGTACTCCTCGAATTCCTGCTCCTGTGCCATTTTCACCGCCTGGAGGGGTACCTTGGCATCGGCGATGAACGCCGATGAGAGCGAAAGGATATCCCAATCATCATCGTCGATGAGCTGGGCGAGCCCCGAAAGCACGCGCGTGCGGAATGCCATGCGCTCATTCGAGGAGCAGAAGGCTATGGCACGGGAGATGGAACCATCGCACGCTTCGAGCGCAACGCGCGCACGTTGCTCGGATACCGCAGCCTTCTGGCAGATGATGCCGCATGCCTCCTTAGGAGGGATGAAGCGGAACGGCACGACCTGGCAACGTGACACGATGGTCGGAAGCACTGCTTCCACCGTTCTACCCAACAAGATGATGAGCACATCGTCCGGCGGTTCCTCGAGGGATTTCAGAAAAGCATTCGCAGATGCCGCGTTGAGCATATCGGCGCGGTCGAGGATGTAGATCTTCTTCGATGCTTGGATGGGAGCCAAGGACATGTCCGAGACGATCTCCCTGATCTGATCCACCAGATACCCGTTGGCACCTGCTGGCGAGAAGAAGCGGACATCGGGATGCTTGCGGCGTGCGATCTTACGGCAGGTCTCGCATACGCGGCATCCGCCCGCTTCGCACAGAAGCGCCGACGCGAATGCGTAAGCGGCAGATGTCTTATTCGACCCTGCAGGACCCGTGAACAGATACGCATGGCTCACGCGTCCGCTATCGATGCAACGGCGCAAGTACGTACGGACCTGCGGTTGCCCCAATATGCCATCGAAGATATCAGCCATAGCGATTAATTGTGCACCTTACGTATATCGAGCGGTGCGAAATACTCAGGATCATCGATGAGCTCGCGCATCCATGGGAATAGGTCGGAAAGCTCTTCGAAGATGAGTTTCGATGTTTGCGACTTAGCCGAAGCGGACTCTACCACGCGAACGCGCGAAGGATCCTCCTTCGCGATGTTCAAGAATCCCGCGTTCACGCGCTCATGGAATGCCGCGCCCTCGAGCTCGAGGCGATCGGCCTCATGATGCAGCGTCGCACGGGTCAGACCCTTTTGCGCAGAAGCGCCTGTCGTCATAAGTATCGTGCGGTCCGGCCAGACGCCTTGGCATGCGAATTCGTTCGCACGCATAACCTCGTCAAGCGGAAGCCCACGCCCATACACCTGATACGCGATGGTGGAATCGGCGAAGCGATCGCACAGCACCACCGCCCCGCGCTCGAGTGCAGGTTTGATCACCTCGCACACGATCTGCGCGCGTGCCGCCTCGTAAATCAATAATTCCGTATGGATGCCGAGTTGCGTATTCGCAGGATCGAGCACGATGGCGCGCAGCTGCTCGCCTACGGTGGTGCCGCCAGGCTCGCGCAAGCGCACGACCTCATAGCCATGCTCGGTCAACGCGTTCGCCAAGAAGGAGGCGTGCGTGGTCTTTCCCGCACCTTCTCCACCTTCGAACGTGATGAACAAGCCGCTTCTTTGTTGTGCTTGATCCGTCAAGTCGCCATCCTTTGCGCATCATGCATGTGCGCGCCATCCGCGCACGAATCAGATGCATTGCATATCGTTAAACGCTGTAGATATCGTTTCCTCGCGTATCCAATGCGACGAACACGGGAAAATCGGTCACATGGATGCGGCGCAAGGCCTCGGTTCCCAAATCATCATATCCCAAGGTCTCTGAAGAATCTACGCACTTCGCAAGAAAAGCAGCAGCGCCGCCAACCGCCGCGAAATACACCGATCCGGTCTCGATGCATGCCGCACGGACCGCTTCGGAGCGCTTACCCTTCCCTATCGTGGCGACCACTCCCGCGCGCAGAAGCGCAGGCGTCGCAAAATCCATCCTTCCTGCCGTCGTCGGTCCGATGGCGCCGAATGGGCGGCCGCAAGCCTCAGGCGTCGGACCGGCGTAGAAGATAACCTGTCCGGAAAGCCCGTACGGCAGACGCTCCCACTCTTCAAGCTCTGCGAGAAGACGCATATGCCCTGCATCGCGCAAGGTGTAGATATCGCCGGTAAGCAGGCACACATCCCCCGCTTCCAGGGTAGCAAGCTCTTCGCGGCTCACGGGAAGCTCGATGCGGCGCCCTTCGAGCTCGGGAAGCTCCATGGCTTCGATGGAGGCGATCGACGCATCGACGACGTCCATCTCATCATCGTCCGACTCATCAACGGGCGCTGCTTCTTTTGCAAGCAGATCGATCGTGCAGCGGCGAAGCGCGCTGCATCCCATGTTGATGGCGAGCGGCAAGGCGGCGATATGGCATGGCGCGGTTTCGATGTGAACGGCAAGCGCGGTATGCGCTCCGCCCAAACCGCCTGCGCCGACACCGCTCGCATTGACCAGCTCGAGCAAACCGCGCTCGATCTCGGCGATTTCCTCATCCGGGGAGGGTTCCCCGACAGGACGCATGAGCGCATGCTTCGCAAGTCCTGCAACCTTATCGAAGGTGGCACCGATGCCGATGCCGATGATAAGCGGCGGACATGCATTGGCGCCCTTTACGCGGACGCAATCGAGGACCTCGGCGATGATGCCTGGCCAACCCGCACCGGGAACGAGCATGGTCACACGGCTCGCATTATCGGAACCGCCGCCTTTGAGCATGATGTGCAGACGAGCCACGCCGGGCTCATCGACCATCTTGATCTCGGTGAAGGCAGGGGTATTCGTCTGGGTGTTCGCACGATCGAGGAGCGCATCGCACACTACCGACATGCGCAGATGGGCGGCCTCATACGCTTGCGCAACCGCCTCATCGACCCGTGAGAAGACGTCCCCTGCTATCGATACGTCGCTGCCGATTTCCAGGCACACCCATACCGTACCCGTATCTTGGCAGATCGGCACGTGATCGACATGCGCGATCCGCTCGTTTGCCACGAGCTGGTCGAGCACGCAACTGGCGAAGGGCGACCGTTCATCATCGCGTGCGGCGCGAAGCGCGTCCGCAACGTCTTGCGGAAGCTCACAAGCAAGGCGCGGGATAGCATCCCGCACCGCGCTGTAAATGGTATCTTTGCTGATCGTTTGCATTCCGTCTCGGTTTCCTCGCATATCCCCGCGCGTAAAGCGCAAAGGAATCGGATCGGCTTAGAGGCCCGCCAGACCCGCGCGCACGCTCTCGGCGCTTGCGTGCAGCGCAGCCTTTTCCTCATCGTTCAAATCGAATTCGATGATTTCTTCCATACCCTTCGCACCAAGGCGGACGGGTACGTTCATGAACAGGCCCTCCTCGCCATATTCGCCGGTAAGGAGCGCGCAGACGCTCATAACCTCACCGGAATCGGTGAGGATCGCCTCGACCATCTTCGCGATGGAGGCGCCAGGTGCATAGTAGGCGCTGCCCGTCTTCAGAAGCGAGACGACCTTCGCGCCGCCGCCGATGCATGCGGCAACGACTTCGTCGACTTCCTCAGGCTCCAACAGATCCGTGATCGGCGTGTCCTTGACGGTCGTGAAGCGCGGCCAGCACACCATGCCCTCGCCGTGCGCACCGACGGCCCATGCCTCGACATCGGTCGGATCGCAGCCGAGCTTCTCGCATACCGCTGCGGATAGACGCGACGAATCGAGCACGCCGCCCATGCCCATGATGCGGTTCTTCGGAAGGCCCGACATCTTATATGCCAGATATACCATCACGTCGAGCGGATTGGTGACGCAGATGAAGATCGCGTTGGGCGACGCTTCGAGCGCTTGGGTGATGACGGACTTCATGATGCCGGAATTCACGCCGAGCAGATCCTCGCGCGTCATGCCGGGCTTGCGTGCGATGCCCGCCGTAATGACGACGACATCGGAATTCGCGGTATCGGCGTAATCGTTCGTGCCCGTGATCTTCGAGGTGAACAACTCGACGCTGCGCATCTGCATCATATCGAGCGCCTTGCCCTGCGGCAGACCCTCGACCACATCGATCAACACGACGTCAGCGATATCCTTAAGCGCAAGTGCATGGGCAGCGGTTGCCCCGACATTGCCAGCACCCACGATGGTAACCTTCGGCATTCTTTAGTCTCCTTTAATCGGATGATACGTTTTGAGAAAGCGTAGCACAGTCGCACATCATTGGCATGGTGATGCCTGCCTTGCGGCACATGAACGGAGAGTACGGCTCCTTGGAGGCTTATGACTTCTTCGTCTTCTTCGCGGACGTGGTTTTCTTGGTGCGCTTGGATGTACGCGACCCCTTCGCGGAGGCCTTCTTCTCCTTGCTCGGACATGCGTCGTTCAAACACAGCGTCCACGGACCACGTCGACTGGCAACGATGACCTGCAAGCCACCGCAATGCGGGCACGCTTCCTCGGTCGGCGTGATGGCGCCGTTTCTGGGCAATGGATAGCTCGCACCGCATTCCTCGTAGTGGTCGCAGCGTGCAAAGCGCTTGAGCGTCCGTGGATTGCGCTGGGCGATGATGCGTCCCTCGCGTCCCGCCTTCGCACACTCGGGACATGCGCCGATATCGATGGGAGCCTCGTAATTCGTGGAGCAATTCGGGTCGATGCACGCGACGCGCGCCTTCTGGCGGAACGCCATCACCTTAAGCTGCGGCAAACCGCATGCGGGGCATGGCTCGCTGACCACTTCGACCTTGCCGTTCGGCATGGGATATTTCACATCGCATTCCGGCCAGCCGGAGCAGCCGATGAACTTGCCGCCCGTCCTGCGATTGACGCGGAACTGGAGGCTCTTGCCGCATTCGGGGCAGATGCCGACGTAAGCATCGGCGGCAATGGCCTCCGAAAGCGCGGCAGCGACCTCCTGCTTCTTGGGAAGCAAGGCCTCGAGCTCCTTCGCGAGCAGGTTGCGCGAGATCATGACGACATCGTCTTTAGTGCGAGCGCCAGACGCGATGTCGCTCATATCGTCTTCGAGCTCGGCGGTCATCTGCGGATGCGTGATGCGTGGCGCATAGTTGTCGAGCGCATCGATGACGGCCATGCCGAGCTGCGATGGCTCGATCGGGTCGTTTTGGACATAGTTCACCTCGTAGAGGCGCTCGATGATCGAGTGGCGCGTGGATTTGGTGCCGAGGCCGAGCTTCTCCATCTCCTGGATGAGCGCGCCCTGGCTGTAGCGCGGTTTCGGCTCGGTCTGCTTTTTGGTGCACGTGGCGCCGTTGAACGCGATGAGCGATCCCTCCGTAAGCGCGGGCAACTGATCGTCCTTCTTCACACCATACGGATAGATGGCACGGAATCCCGGATCGACCGTCACGTCGCCATGGGCGATGAACGGCTCACGCGGGTCACTCGACTCGCCGGGCACTTCGAGCTTCACCGTGGTGCCTTCCACGACTGCTGCCTTCGAAACCGTGGCGAGGAAGCGACGGGCGATGAGGTTGTAGAGCTTGTAGTCGGCGGCGGCAAGATCGTCGGGCGTCGCGACAGCCGTCGGGTAGATCGGCGGATGGTCCGTCTCCTCCTTCTTGCCGCGCGTTGCCTTGAGCTTGCCTGCGGAAAGCAGCTTGTTGCAGTACGCGCTATAAGCCGGATTGCCCGCGAGCATGCGAACGACCTCGCCTAGGTTCAGCGATGACGGATACACGGTGTTGTCGACGCGCGGATACGAGATGTAGCCGGCCATATACAGGCTCTCAGCGATGCGCATCGTACGTGCAGGGCTTATACCCTCGGATGCCGCGGCGGCCATGAGGCTA
>JAUNJT010000125.1 GCA_030533105.1 Eggerthellaceae bacterium | reverse complement strand
TCAAATACACCTCTTCCGATCTGAAAACCTGGAATTTCGAAGGTCCGATCTACGCGCCGCAGACCCATTACATGCTGGAATGCCCGGATCTGGTGTGCATAGGCGATACCTGGTATCTCACCTACAGCTGGGATTGCGTCACCTATTACGCCATCGGAGAATCCATGAACGGCCCCTTTTCCGCGCCGGAGGACAACATACTGGACGGCCAGGGCCTGATGGAGGGCAACGGGTTCGTCTTCTACGCGGCCAAGACCGCCGAGTGGGACGGGAACGTCTATCTCTGCGGCTGGCTGGGCCGGGCCGGGCTCTCCGCGGATTCCGGCATCTATCAATGGGCGGGCAATGTGCTCAACCACCGGCTGGTGCAGCACGAGGATAAGACCCTTGGCGTGACAGTACCCGCAACCTTCGGGGATTATTTCACGGAAGAACAGCCCTTCCAGGCGGAAGAAGCCGAGGGAACGGCGGAAATTGATGGAAACGACATTGCGCTTTCGGCTCAGGACGGGGAGGTCGCGCTGGCAGACATGGGCATGCGCGCGCCGACCATGATGCTGGAGTGCGACGTCGCGCTGGATGCGGACGGGTGCGCCGGGTTTGCCTTCGGCGGGAGCGAAGCCGACGAAGCCTACACCGCGCTGTGCCTCGACGCGGGGAGAAGCCTGCTGCACTACGAGGGTTATGAGATCACGGAGCTTTCAGATTATCCGCCGATGGCAGTCACCCGGTTCGATTTCTCCGACAGCGATACCCACCACGTGACGCTGGTCTGCGAAAACGAGATCGTCGTCATGTACGTCGACGATGAAAAGGCGTTGAGCTCCCGGATCGGACATTCCACAAACGGCGCTCATATCGGCGTGTTTTCTGACGGTTGCAACGCCGTGTTCAGCAATATCACGGTGAAGACTCCGTAAATGACACCAAAACCATGAGAGGGGTTGACGCATGCCTGAACTATATTACAGAGAGGCGCTCAAGCGGGCGCAGAAGGACTACCGCGCACGCGTCTCCTCAGGAGAGGATCCCTGCCTTCCCGTTTTGGACGACATCGTCCCTCCCGAGCGCTCCGCTGCAGGCGTTGACCTGGGACTCGCTACGATTCCCGCAGAATTCATCGTTGGGACGAAGACCCATGGGCGCACGAATGCCTTTGCGCGTAATTTCATGCCGCTGCTTGCGGAAAACACGGAGTTCGCTCAGAAGTGGGAGCGCCTGTGCCAGTCGCACCTGGCGGAGGGCATCCGCGACCCCATCAAGGTTTTCGAATACCTGAACCGCTACTATGTCCAGGAGGGCAACAAGCGGGTCAGCGTGCTCAAATTCTTCGAGGCGGTCACCATCCCGGCAGAGGTGACCCGCATCCTGCCGAAGGATACGGATTCTGAGGAGGCTAAACTCTACCTGGAGTACCTCGAGTTCAATCGCCTGAGCGGCGTCAACTACATCGATTTTTCAAAGAAAGGGAGCTATGCCAAGCTTCAGACGCTGGTGGGGAAAACCGCGGCCGAACCTTGGGATGATGAAGATCGAGGTCGGTTTTCAGTTGCCTACCATCTCTTTAAACAGGTGTATGAAGGCGTGTGCGGCAGCAAACCCGCCGCGTCCGTTGCCAATGCCATGCTGGCCTACCTGGAGATCTACGGCTATGAAGCCCTGTGTGCGGGCAGCCAGGCCGAATTGAAGAAAGCCATCACCCGTATGTGGGAGGAGGTTGAGATTCGACAGGATGACTCGCCCATTGAACTCAAGACCGAGCCGTCAAGGGAAAAGAAGACAACCTTGCTGGCCAAGGTCGTGTCCGCCGTCAAGCCGATAAAGGTCGCCTTTATTTACGACAAGAACCCGCGCAATTCCACATGGGCTTACGGCCATGAGCAGGGAAGAAAGCATATCCAGGACGCCTTTCAGGGCAGGATCGAAACGGACGCTTACTGCGACGCCATCGTGAACGGCGAAACGCAGACCATAGAAAAGGCGATAGCGGACGGAAACAGGGTGCTGTTCACCACTTCGCCGCGCCTGCTGCCCGTCAGCCTGCAGGCGGCCATTGCGCACCCGGAGGTGACGATCTTCAACTGCGCACTGAACCAATCCCACCGCTACATCCGAACCTATTATCCCCGTGTTTACGAGGTAAAGTTCATCATCGGCGCGATTGCTGGAGCGATGGCGGCAGGCGGCGATATCGGTTATGTCTGCGATTATCCCATTTATGGCCAGGTCGCGGCTCTGAACGCCTTTGCCCTTGGTGTGCAGCTGGTCAACCCCCGGGCCAAGGTCGTGCTGGAGTGGTCGTCCGTCGTCGGCGCCAAGGCCGCGAGAAAGAAGCTGGAGGACAGGGGAATTCGCCTTATCTCTACCCAAGACTTTTCGCGATCGAACGGCGGTAGTTTCGGAGAGAACGGGCTGGTATTGACGGGTGATGGGAAGGCAGATCTACTGGCTGTTCCGCTTTGGAAGTGGGATGTGTACTATGAGGGAATGCTGCGACGCCTGCTGGACAAAACCATGAAGGAAGAGTACGAGGCCAGCAGCAAGGCGCTCAACTATTACTGGGGCATGGCGGCGGGCGTGGTCGACGTGCAGTGGTCTGAATCGCTCCCCGAGGGCGTGCAGAAGCTGGCGGACTTTTTGAAGCGCGGCATCTGCCGGGAAATCTGCGATCCCTTCGCCTTGCCGATCCGAGATCAATCCGGCAATGCCATCGCCGTGTCTGGAGATGCTCCGGTACTGCAGCAGATCATGGAGACGGATTGGCTTGCCGGGAACATTGACGGCGCGATTCCCGCGTATGACGAGCTCAAATCCTTCAGCAGGGCGACGGTGGATGTGATGGGCGTCGTCACTGCCACGAAGGACAAAAGCGCCGATGGAATGACGAGAGCGTGAAAGGAGCGCACGCCATTATGTGTATGGCAGAAGGGAGGTGGACCTGCCTGAAACAACCGTTTGAAAACGGTATCGCGCTTTGCTACAGAGAAGTTTGGAGATCATACCAGTTATCAGTGAGGAGGAAGATACCATGAAGAAAGCTTTTGCCATAATGCTGTGTGTCGCCATGATGCTGTGCTCAAGCGCAGCGCTGGCCGAGGAGTACGCCATCGCCACCGACACCGCCTTCCGTCCGTTCGAGTTCACAGATGATGCCGGCGACCTCGTAGGTATCGACGTGGATATCCTGGCAGCCATCGCCGAGGATCAGGGCTTCACCTACACG
This sequence comes from Eggerthellaceae bacterium, assembly GCA_030533105.1. Classification (GTDB taxonomy): domain Bacteria; phylum Actinomycetota; class Coriobacteriia; order Coriobacteriales; family Eggerthellaceae; genus SIG42. The sequence continues at coordinate 74 of JAUNJT010000125.1, read as the reverse complement.
ATCGAACCCCTGGGCTGGGATGCCTCCATCGCCGCCTGTCAGGCGGGCCAGAAGGACGGCATGATCGCCGGCGC
>JAUNJT010000124.1:2241-3316 GCA_030533105.1 Eggerthellaceae bacterium | reverse complement strand
ACAAGCTGCAGCGGCGCGTCGTGAGGTTGAATTGATTCGTCTTGTTCGTGAGCTGCGCGATGCGCGATTCGAACGAGGCGTCGAACGGCGCGATGACCGCCGTCATCTCGAGCGATTTCAGGTAATCCTCGTAGTTGTCGAACTGGCTTTGCGACTGCGCACGCTGCACGTTCGCCTTGTACATCTCGTTGCGCTTGAGGTCGTCCTCGGAGAAGTTCGTCGCCTCGAAGAAGCCCGCGCGGTCGATGACGGAGATGAAGTTCTGGGCCTCGCCCACCTCGGGAACGGCCGCTTCCGGCACGTTGCCGCGGATGATGGCCCGCTCGGCCGGATTATCGTCGACGAATACGACGGAATCGATGCCGACGTTTATCTCTTGCGCGATCTCGCGAAGATTGCCGTCCTTGGGATTCCAATTCGCTTTGATGACGATGAAATCATCGGGCTTCAGCGCGCACTCGGGCTTGTTCAGTCCCGCGAGCGCGTTTTCTTCCTCGTTCTTGGAGTCGACCGCGAGCATGATGCCGAGCTTCTTCGTCTGCGAGACATAGCGCTGGAATTCGAGGAATGTCTGACCCGTGGAGGTCTCCATGCCGATCTCGATTCCCTCGGGGCCGTCATCGCCGACCACGCCGCCCCACAACGTGTTGTCGAGGTCGAGCGCAAGCACCTTCTTATTTTTCCCGTACAGCGACTTGATGATGTTCGCGACGTTGAAGGCGAATTCGGGAATGGCGGGCACGCACATCGCGTACTTGTACATGTGCCAGTAGAACGAATCGTGCCACTGTTGCAGGCCGTACTGTGCCGAAATCCAATTGAGGTCATTCAAGTAGAAGCCCTCATGGGTTTGCGCATACTCCGCGAACATGAGGTTCAAGCGCGCCGTAAAGTTCACAGCACCCCGGAAATCATAGGCATCCCGGTTTCCGAGCAGGCGGTAGATGGGCTGCTCGAAGTTGTTCTGGATGATCGCGCATTGGTACGTGGCCGCGGCCTGATCCCACATCTGCGCGAAGCGCTGGTAGGTATCTGCGAGCAGCGCGTCAACCGATTCGCGCGAATCGTCGAGCTG
>JAUNJT010000124.1:0-2231 GCA_030533105.1 Eggerthellaceae bacterium | reverse complement strand
CGGAAGGTTCGCAAGGTTCCTGAACGACGTATGGATGAAGATGACATCCGGCTTGAACTCCTCAAGCTCGGGGTTCGGGAACATGAGCTCCTCGTAGTAGCGCCCGTATTCGCATTCGTAGAACTCGGGGTCGATACCGTAGTTCAGGAGGAAGAGCTCGAGGATCTTCACGATGTCCTGCGTGGAAGAGCCGCCGAGCACGGCGATGCGCTTCTTGATGCGCTTGGTTTCCTGCGCGCGCAATTCGCGGCGAATCGAGGCCTTCTTCTTCAGGATAAGCTTTGCGTCGAAGGGGTATTCCAACGATACGCTCATGTCTCACTCCGTTCTCCGGGGCTGAACCCGCTTGACGTTTCGTTCTCCGTGCGTGTGCTACACGTTCTCGCCGCCGCCGAACCTGCTGCTGTGGTTGGCCAGCGTGATGCATTGGTCGCTTCCGATCCGCTCGATGATGCCGACGGTAGCGACCTCGAGCTCCTCGAGGGTTCCCTTCGCCATGTCGTAGATAGCCGGGTCGGACCAGTACAGGTAAAACTCCTTGATGAGGTAGCGTTGCCCCTCACCTGCGCACTCGTAATAATGCTTCTTCACGTCGCGCAGATCCTCGTTTCGGATCTCGAAATACTCGAGGCGCCACCACGGGGCGGGCACATAGATGTAGCCATCGGTGCCCGTGATGGTCATATCGCCCTCGGTCTTCACGCCGCGACCGGTCTTGAGCGTGGCCGAAGCGGTTTCGAACAGCAGATTGTACTTGGACCAGGTGCACATATCCTGCTCATAACCGCAGATGACCTGCACGTCTTTGGGCTTTGCGCCAAGGTACACCAGGGCCGGCAACAGCGTGCGCGAGGACATGTTGTAGAAATTGCTGCTGTAGCGGTCCCGGAAATCCAGGCTATCCGGCACGATCGAATACGATGCGTCGATATCCTTGATCTCCCCGACGATGCCGCTCTCGAGTAACAGCTTTAGGCGCTGGAATCCTGGTAGATACATGGCCGTGAGGGCCTCGATGAGAACCAGCCCCTTATCCGCCGCGAGCTTTTGGAGGCGCTTCACGTCTTCGACGGTAAAGGCAATCGGCCCCTCGCTTATAACGTGCAGCCCGGCTTCAAGTGCCTTCTCCAGAACACCCGGGCGCAATGCCGGCTTCGTGTTCACATACACGGCATCGACGATATCGGCCAATTCCTCGAAGCTCTCGGCCGATTTGTATTGGTCGTATGTCGAATCGGCCTTGAGCCCGTCTGCATCGGCAGCCACGACGCTGAGCACGCGAACGTTGCTCACATACGAGGCCTCGCGGATCATGCGGTCGGTGAATATGCCCGTGCCGATGCATCCCAAGCGCAAGGTCTTCGCCGTCATGCGGCGAAGCTCCGTGCTCGAGACACCCTGCGTGCGCGGAAGGTACACGACATCGCAGTATTCCTCGAGGTAATCGAACTTGCCAACCCAGTCGGAGCCCAACGCGAAGATGTCGACGTTGTACTTGCGGATATCGTCGATCTTCTGGCCCTTGAACTCCTCGACGATAATCTTGTCTGCAAGCCCGGTATTCTCGACCGACTTGATGCGCTCGATGAGGGATTGCTTCACATTGAGCTTGCCGCGAGACCGGTCGAATGCATCGGAAGTCACGCCGACGATCAGATAGTCTCCGAGCTCTTTCGCACGCCTGAGCAGCGCCTCATGTCCATAATGGAATAAGTCGAATGTCCCATATGTAATGACAACCTTGCCCTTACCCTGATTGCCATCAGCCATGTATGCGACCTTCCTCTCGTATTCACATGAACGCGCAATCGCCTCTTCGGCACTGAGCGCCCCATGCGTAAAACCATAGTTAGATTAACTATACAACAACGGCATCCAAATTCCCGATTGCCGAGACAACGAGCACATTTGCTGGATATCTGGCACACATGGATTCTTCTCCCCACCCTGTTGTTTCACCCGCTTCGGGAAGCCATCAACAGGACGGGCTTGGTATAATTGATGCGTGAAATAGACATGGCGCTTACCCGCACCATGGGTTTCAGATCGGGGTATACCGCGATAGGAGGAAATGCACCATGCGCGCCTTCTCGTTCGGCAAAAGCATCGCTTTTACATCTCTGGCAAGCATCGTTGTCGCTTTTCTGATTGCCACAACCGCCTTCTGCCTGGCCGGCGCACAATCCGCCTATGCAGCAGGCTTTTCGCCCACGCTCACGCAGGTTTCGGGA
>JAUNJT010000054.1 GCA_030533105.1 Eggerthellaceae bacterium | reverse complement strand
CGAAAAGGAGCGACTATGCAATTCATCAAGACACCTGTAAAAGGCATGAGCGACATGCTCCCGGCTGACATGCGTCTGCGCGAGCACGTGCTCTCGATGGTCAAATCGACGTATGCAAGCTTCGGTTTCATGCAAGTCGAAACGCCGATGATGGAGCATATCGAGAACCTCACCAGCAAGCAGGGCGGCGATAACGAGAAACTCATCTTCAAGGTCCTAAAGCGCGGGCGCGACCTTGAACGCGCACTCGCATCCGATCCCGAAACGCTTGTCGAAGCGCTTGCCGACAACGGCATGCGCTACGATTTGACCGTGCCGCTCGCCCGCTACTATGCAAACAACAAGGACAAGCTCCCAAGCCCGTTCAAGGCCTTGCAGATCGGCAATGTTTGGCGTGCCGACAATCCTCAGAAGGGACGCTTCCGCCAATTCACGCAATGCGACATCGATATCCTCGGCGATAAGACGAATCTCGCTGAAATCGAGCTCATCACCGCCACGGCAACGATGCTCTCGCAGATCTTCTCGGAGATCGGTTTGAGCGAATTCACGATCCATATCAACGACCGTGAGATCCTGCGTGCAGCTGCGCTTGCAGCAGGCTTTGCAGAAGAGGACATCGATGCCGTGCTCATCTCCCTCGACAAGTTCGACAAGATCGGCTTCGATGGCATCCGCGCCGAACTGGTCGGCAACGGATATGACCCGACAGTCGTCGATAGCTATCTCGCCTTGTACGAGCAAGCAGCAGAAGGCATCGACTGCGCATCGTTTAGCGCAAACCTGGGTACCGATGCGCTCGATGCACGTGTCGTCTCGAACATCGCCGAGATCATCGAATGCACCCAGGGCATGGTTCCCACAGGTGTCTCCATCGTTTACGATCCGACGCTCGTGCGCGGCATGGGTTACTACACGGGTCCGATCTTCGAGATCACGCTCGATGGCTACAATTCGAGCGTTGCAGGCGGTGGCCGCTACGACAAGATGATCGGCAAGTTCTGTGGCGAAGACGTATGCGCCTGCGGATTCTCGATCGGCTTCGAACGCATCATCGCCGTGCTCAAAGATCACCTGCCCGAAGGCTTCGGTCTTGCGCAAGAAGCAACCGCATTCCTTATCAGTGACAAAGCATCCCTCGAAAGCAAGATGAGCACGTTCGAGCGAGCACGCGCCTTACGCGAAACGGGAGCGATCGCCACCGTCTTGCCCATGAAGAAGAATTTGAAGAATCAGATCAAGCATCTCGAAGCGGAAGGCTATACGACTTTCGAGAAGATCTACGAATAAGGGCACTGCCATCGAAAATGCGCGTCCCGATATGGGACGCGCATTTTTTGCGACTCATCTTGTAATTATGGCTTACGGCAGAGCTTATTCCTTCTTTCCGGTCATCTGCTTGCCGCGAACACCCCAGATATCATATTCGGAAACGGTCAAATACACCGCGTTCGAGGGAATCGCAAGCATGTCTCCGAGCACCTTCGTGACCTGTGCCGTATAGGCATCCTTCTCCTCATATGCGTAGTGTCCATGAACGCCGATCTCAACGTATGCAGCATGCTCAAGCGGCTCATCACCGAAGAACATCATCTTGCCGTCCTCGATATCGACCATTGATACTTCGGGACGCGGTTTGCCCGAAAAAACCGTCACCGCTTGGCTGATCGCCCGCGCAAGATCGCTTTTCTGCTCATCGTTTAAGGTTTGTGCAAGATTCACGCTGATATACGGCATTTACAACACCTGCTCCAAGAACGCAATGGTACGTGGGTTCTGCGGGTGGTCGAAAACCTCCTCGGGAGAACCCTGCTCAACGATAACTCCGCCATCGATGAAGATGACGCGGTCAGCCACCTCGCGGGCGAAACCCATTTCGTGCGTGACCACCATCATCGTCATTCCTTCTTCTGCTAGCTGCTTCATGACGGCAAGCACCTCACCGACCATCTCGGGGTCGAGCGCACTCGTAGGCTCGTCGAACAGCATGATGTCCGGGTTCATGGCCAACGCACGCGCGATGGCAACGCGCTGCTTCTGACCACCCGACAGGCTGTTGGGCATGGCATCGAGCTTTTCGATGAGGCCGACGCGGTTCAGCAGTTCGATGGCCTTCGCCTCGGCCTGCTCTTTGGTCAAGCGCTTCGTCTCGACCGGGCCGAGCATGATATTCTCCTTCACCGACATATGCGGGAAGAGCTCGAAGCTTTGGAACACCATGCCGATGTCTTCGCGGATCTTATCAAGATCGGCCTTCTTGTCGGTGATGTCGTGACCATCGACGATGATCGTACCGTCCGTCGGATCCTCGAGTCGGTTCACGCAACGCAAGAACGTGGATTTGCCCGACCCCGAAGGACCGATGATGCAGATGACCTCGCCTTCCTCAACTTCGAAATCAATGCCTTTGAGGACCTGGTTGTCACCGAAGTACTTATGCAGATTCGTGATTTTAGCTTTTATCGTCAAGGGAGAGCTTCCTTTCCAATACCTTCGCCAACTTCGTAATCAGGTAGATCACCACGAAGTAGATGACACCGACGAAAATCCAAACCGCGAACGATTGATACGTACGGGCGATGATGATCTTGCCAGCCATCGTGAGCTCAGAGAGGCCGATGACCGAGATGATGGACGTATCCTTGATGGTGATGCAACATTGGTTGACCACCGACGGGATGCAAATGCGCACAGCCTGCGGAATGATGATCTTCCACATGGTCTTCGCTTTGGAAAGACCGAGGCTTCTGCCTGCTTCCATCTGGCCTTTAGGCACTGCTTGGATACCACCGCGGAAGATCTCGGAAAGATAACCGCCTGCATTCAGGCACAGCGCGATGACACCAGCAGTGAATGCAGACATCGAAACGCCAAGCACACCGGTCACACCGAAGTAGATGAAGAATGCCTGCACCAGAAGCGGCGTACCGCGGATGATGTTGATATACCACTGGGAAATGGTTCGCAACACAACGTTGTGCGAGATGTTCATCAAGCAGCACAAGAGTCCGATGACCATGGCCAAAATAAGCGAGATGACCGAAAGCTCCATGGTCAACCCGAGGCCTTCTAAGAGCAGCGGGATCGACTCTTGCAGCAAATCAATATAAACGTCCATTCATACACCTTTGATTTCTGTTCATAAAACAGCTTCTTGCTGCATATCAGATGCGGCATCTGCCATGCAGCAAGAATCCATCAAAAAGGAAATGGATGGAGCCGCCCACGGCGGCTCCATCCGCTTGAAAAAACACCTGATTATCCGACGGTGATGTATTTCGCGATGATCTTGTCATACTCGCCGCTGGACTTCAGATCCTTCAGACCGGCGTTGAAGGCCTGGAGCAGACCAGCATTCTTGCCCTTGGCAACGGCGAAGCCATACGGAGTCGCGAATTCGCTCTTCGCATCGACTTGCTCGATGATCGTGAGCTTGCCGCTGATTGCAGAATCCGGGTTGGTGATGGCATAAGCCATAACCGGGGTATCCTCGAAGCATGCTGCGGAATTACCAGCAAGGACGTCCTGATACATGATGTCGGAGGTCTCGAACGTGGTGACGGTGTAGCCGTACTTATCCTTCAAGCTATCCGCCCACTTGGCGCTCTGGGTTCCGTTCTTCACGGCAACGGTCTTGCCGCTGAGGTCTGCCATGCTTGCGATTCCGCTATCGGGAGCAACCGCGCAGCACACCGTGGAATCATAGTACGCATCAGAGAAATCGAAGACCTTCTTGCGCTCGTCGGTGATGCTCATGCCGGCGATGACGCCGTCAGCCTGACCAGACTGCACTGCCTGAAGAGCAGCGTCGAAGCCGAGGGCCTTGATCTCGATCTTGATGCCCTGCTTCTCAGCAATGGCCTTGATGATGTCCATGTCGATACCGACGGACGAGCCATCTGCCAACTGATACTCAAACGGGGCGAAGGCGGTGTCGGTAGCGATCACGTACGTTTTGTTCTTGTCAACGGAGGCGCTGCTAGAGCATGCTGCCAAAACGGCAACGGAAGCAACGAGAACGCCTGCGCAAACAAGTGCAAGAATCTTCTTCATCTTGCTCATGTTTCCTCCTTAGTTTTAATCCTTCTCGGACACTGGACATGCTTGGCCAGACCAAGCATCTTGGTGTTGCCGTTTATTATATAGCCTATTGAATATTATTCAATACGCGCCTAAGATATTCGAATTATTAACGGTCTAATAATTTACGGGCAAGAAACCTAACGTTTGGTTCGAAGTCGGGAAACGAAGTGATGTAGATGGATACCGATAAATGCAGGATGCTTCTGTGTGCTCTCGAAACGGGCAGCTTGAATGCAGCCGCAGACATCCTCGACAAAACTCCTTCAGGCGTTGGTCGCGCCATCGAATCGCTCGAGAAGCAGACGGGCTTCCCGCTTATCATGCGTACGCACAAGGGCGTCTCGCTCACGAAGGAAGGCGAGGCGATGTTGCCCATCATCAAGGATTTCGTGTACCTTGATGACCTGTACTCCCAGCGCGCCGATGAGCTTCGCGGCCTTGAAACCGGCAACGTCACAGTGGGCACGGCGTATACCAATTTCTATCCATGGCTTTCGAAGGTAATCTCACGTTTCCACGACGCCTATCCCAATATCACCGTCGATATCGTCGAAGGTACGTCGAGCGAACTCGCAAGCAAGATCGATGCACACGAATTGGATTTCGGACTGATCGCAGCAAGGAGTGGAGAACATACGTGGACGCCGCTTGTAGAGGATGAGCTCGTCGCCGTTGTAGCAAAGAGCCATCCGCTCGCAGGAAGAGCCACAGTTGATCCAGAGATATTCCGTACCGAATCATTCATCCTTCTGCATCCTGGACGCGAAACCGACAACTCGCTGTTCTTCGAACGCTTGGGGTTCGAACCGCACATCCGCTTCTCCACCGACGACAGCCTCGCGGTATTCTCGATGGTCGGCAATGGTCTGGGAATCGGACTCGTCAACAAGCTGCTCGCCTTGCAACTGCCCGATGATATCGTGAGCGTTCCGCTTGAGCCGCGCACGACGATCGAAGTGGGCATCATCACCCCTTCCGATGAGGCGATCTCGCCCGCGACGCGGCGTTTCTACAATTTCGCGATCGAGAACATCGACTCGCTCTAGGAAACAACGACCGATACATGAAAGACGGCCTGCGAACAGGCCGTCTTCTTTTTTGAATTTATGAATGTAGTTTAGTCTTTGAGGTGGCCGAGGAAGTCCTTCGTGCGGTCGGACTTCGGATGGTCGAACACCTCTTCGGGTGTTCCCTGCTCGACGATGACGCCGTCAGCCATGAACACCACACGATCGGCAACTTCGCGTGCGAAGCCCATCTCGTGCGTCACCACGATCATGGTCATGCCCTCTTGCGCCAAATCCTTCATGACGTTTAAGACCTCGCGCACAAGCTCGGGGTCGAGCGCGCTCGTCGGCTCATCGAAGAGCATGACATCGGGATCCATGGACAACGCGCGCGCAATCGCCACACGTTGCTGCTGACCACCGGAAAGCTGTCCGGGTTTATAGTCGGCTCTATCAGCAAGACCTACCTTCTCCAGGTTCTTCATCGCCTTCTCTTCGGCCTCGGCCTTGCTGCGCTTTAAGACCTTCTCCTGCCCGAGCATCGCGTTTTTCTTCGCGCTTAAGTGCGGGAAGAGATTGAACTGCTGGAACACCATGCCCAATCGCTCGCGCAGCTGGCGGACATCCGCATGAGGAGCCGTGATGTCATCGCCTTCGATGAAGATATGCCCTGATGTCGGGGTCTCCAACAGGTTGATGCAGCGGAGCATCGTGGATTTGCCCGATCCACTCGGACCTAAGACAACCACGACCTCGCCTTTGTGGATATCGAGATCGATACCCTGCAAAACGTCCAGATCGCCGAAGCTCTTGTGGAGATCTTGGATGCTTACCATGACCGTATCGGCACTTTGAATCGTCATCTCACACCTCCTACAAGCTATCCAACTCGTCGGGGCTTATCGCCTTCTTGAGCGGTTCGCCGGTGATGCCAACATCATTCGACGATGGCACCGCCATGTCAGCTTGCTGCTTCTTGCCGAAGCCGAACAAGTTGCGGCTCTTCTTTTTCTTGGTTCCCGCGTCGCTCGTGGAAGCCATGCCACCATCGGTCAAGGCAAGCTTGTTTTCCAAGACGATGGCAAGCTTGGCTAATGGGATGGTAATGACGAGATAGAAGCACGCTGCCACGATGTACGGCGTGATGCTGCCCGTCGTCGCCACGATAGATTTCGCATAGAGGATGACTTCCATAACGCCGACAGCCGCGAGCAGCGAGGTGTCCTTATAAAGCAGGATGAACTCGCTCGTAAGCGTCGGCACCACGCGCTTGACCATCTGCGGGAAGATGACGAAAAGCATCGTCTGGCCATAACGCATGCCGAGACTGCTCGCTGCCTCGAACTGTCCTTTCGGAATGGACAGGATGCCCGCACGGAAGATCTCGCACATGTACGCTGCCGAGTTCAGGCAGAGCACGATAACGCCCAGCGGGAAATTCGGAAGGCTGATGCCCGCCAAAGGAAGTCCGAAAAATGCAACGTAAATCTGCAAGAACAGCGGCGTGCCGCGAACGACATTGACATACAGGCCCGCAAGACCACGCAAAACGCGCCTTTTGGACAGGCGCAGAAGCGCAAGACCCAAGCCGAGCGGAATGGCGCACGGGAAGGAAACGAGCACGATGCCGAGCGACATCAAAAAGCCCTTGAGCACAATCGGGAAGCTGCGGATGAGAAGGCCGGGATTCAAGAACAGATTCAGGAATTTGTTGGAATTCCACGCCTTCGCCCATTCCATGTTGTTGACCTGCTCCGCAAACGCCTCCACAGGATCATTCGCCTTCACGGGAATCGCAGGAATGTCGGTGATTTCAGAGATGGAACCATCTGCTAACGTCGCCTTGCCGACACAAACCATATCGCCGCCTTCAGCGGGGAAGAACACGCCGTAGATGACGAAGCGAACATAACTCCCTGCGGGAGCCGGTTCGGAAAGCGTCGCTGTGATGGTCTCGCCCTGAATGACGAAAGTCGCATCAAGCTCAGTACGCGTCATCATGTCTTCACCGCTGATGGTGCTTACAACAGTGTTTTCGATGGAGCAGGACGAACCTGCGGGAAGCGTGAGCGAAATCCCGGTGATGGATTCATCAGGAGAGAATTGCATTTCCCAGGTTATGCGGGTTTCCTTCGCACCTTGCACATCGTTGCCCGAATCGCTGTTGGGTCGAGCAGTGCATTTCACGGTAGTCGCAGCATATGACTGGTCGGGGATTGCAATCACCATCGTGCAGACGACGGTAAGCGCCAATATGGCAAAAAGCAGGCGCTTCGCCAGCTCTTGCATGCCGAATAGCGTATCCTTCACTCGCTGCATTGCAGCATCATCTCCCTTTCCAGAAAGCGGTTATGCTGTACCGCATAGAAAACTATCCTCCCGCTTCTCATGAAGCGGGAGGATACAGAAAAGCATGTGCTAGCGGATTAGACGTTCCACTTTGCCTTCAGCTCGTCGATCTTGCCTTCTTGCTGAAGCTCCTTGATAGCCTTGTTGATGTCTTCCAGCAGCGCCTTGTTATTCTTGGCAACAGCAGCAGCGTAAGCCTCGTCAGTAGCCTCGGTCAAAACGTTCGCGAAGTCCGTGTAGGTGTTAGCGATGTAGGCATCGGCAACAGAGGTGTTCGTGCAAACCGCATTGGCCTTGCCAGCCTGGACGGCGGCGAAGCAGTCCGCAACACCGGCAAACTCGGCGATCGTTGCATTCGGGAAGTTCTCTTTGGCCCAATCCTCACCCGTGGTACCACGCTGGACGGCGATGGTTTGGTCGGCATTGTTCAAAGCGGCTTTGTCGAATGAAGCATCCTTTGGCATGGCGATGCTCATGTTGTCGACATAGTAGAACTCAGTGAACGCAACTTGCTTCTCGCGCTCGGGCAATACCGACATACCGGCGAAGATGACGTCGCCCTTGTTACCCGCGTTCACGGCAGGCATCAAGCTGTCGAAATCCATGTTGACGACTTCGAACTTGAGGCCAAGCTTTTCAGCAACCAGCTTGGCGAAATCCATGTCGAAACCGACGATCTCGTCACCAACGAGGTACTCGAACGGTTCATACTCGGGATTGGTCAGCACGGTCAGCGTGCCTTCCTTGACGAGCTTCTTGGAGCTGGAGCTGCATCCCACGAGCACCAGCGACAGCGCTGCGATGCATGCGATGACAACGATTCCGATTTTCTTCATATTCATAGCCTCCCTTTTCTATGATGGATAGCGATGTTTTTCGTTTTGCTTTCGCCTTCTCACGCTATCCTTTCGTATTTCGGTAGCCTATCCGATTACGCATATAAAAGCAATGATTATTACTGTAATATAGCCTGATAAGCGCGTGAAAACCAATATTTATGCAGTTTCTTATGCAGATTATGCATTTTGCTGGACTAGTTTCAAATGCTAGCAAAGAGAAGCGCCCCGACCGGGGCGCCTCGTTGAGTTTGTATTCTCTTCGCATGCGCTTTTAAAGCGCTTTGCGCAACACCTATCGGAACGCTATTCCGACCCTGCGTCGTTGTGCGCTTCAACCGTCCCCTCTTCGACGTAAGCGCTATGCGCGGCTCCATAGACTTCGGCAGTATTGGGGTCACCGCCCTCATCGACGATCGCCATCATGTTCGCCAAACCATAGGTATCGCAAATCACGTAGGAAACCTCATCGATCATGTCGGTCGTAGACGGGACCATCGCGGAGTACATCGTTATCTCGCCCTCGTCTTGGAATTGCTTGGCGAGACTGTAGATATCCTTCACGGACATGTCGGTTGCCACATATTTCGAGGCAGCCTGAATCACAGCGGGCAGCTCTCCTGGCGACAGCTCGAATACGCGGGTGATGAGCGCCTTCACCAAAGTGCGCTGGTTCATCGTGCGAGTGAAATCGCCATCGGGATACTTACGGGAACGCGCGAAGGTCAGCGCCGCAACGCCATCGAGATGCTGCTCGCCAGCGGAGATGGTGACCGGCCCGGCTTCCCAGTCGTCGATATCGAACGGAACGTCGACATCAACGCCGCCAACCGCATCGACGAGATCCTCCAAGCCAGCAAAGTCGACTTCTGCGTAATGCGAAATCTGAACATTGCATAATTTGCCAGCCTCTTCGATAACCTGGGCAGCTCCACCAACACTGTACGCTGCATTGAACTTGCACGTGCCGTAGCCATAAATCGTAATCATGGTGTCACGCGGAATGGAGATGAGCGTAATCTGCTTGTTAGGAGCATCGATGCGAACGAGGATGTTGGTATCGGAACGCTCACCCATGGACTCGTCGCTCGCACGCTTATCCGAACCGATGAGCACCATATAGAACGGCTCATCATAGCTGGTCGTGGAAACGAGCTTCTCCTTGATGGCAAGCTGCTCTTCTTCGGTTTTCCCGCCGGCCAAGTTGTCATCGATCGTGCTGAAGAAGAAATACCCGCCAACGCAGATGCCGATGAGGGCAACGATGAGGAAGACGAGAACGCCGGTAAGCACCTTGCCGCTCTTGTTCCCCTTCTTTTTCTTCTTCCCTCCGTTTGGTGCGGCACCGTCCGCATTTGACTGTGCATAGCCATACGTTGCAGCGCCTGACGAAGATATCGTGGCCAGGGAACCCGACTGCACCTGCTGATCGATATCGTATTGCTCTGTCATATTGACCATTCCGTAGAATCGCTTTTTCACCCTCGAGCTGCCTATATTACCACGTTTGCACCGTTTTCATAGAAAACTCAAGGTGACAACGGCTAAGCGCGCCCGAAAGAACCGCTTTGGAGCTGGAATTGTTAGTGTAATGCTTAGTAACGTTCGTCGTAGACGCGCTTGGTTTTCTTCTCGCTGCGCGGCAGGAAACCCAACTCGACGATCTTCACCAACGGCGTGAAACCGATCTTGCTCTTCGCACGTGCCGCGAAATCCTTCGAAGCCTTCGCCCAGTCGACCGAGCCGGAAGCCTCGATGTAGATGCGCATGCTATCGCGCCCATCCAGATGCGAGATGCGGATCTGGTATTCACTCGACAGTTCGGGGAACTCTTGGATGATCTCCTCGATTTGCGCCGGGAATACGTTGACGCCGTGGATCTTCATCATGTCGTCGGAGCGACCCGTCAAGGTATCGAGACGAGGATGCTCGTTATGACCGCATGCGCATTCGCCAGGGATGATACGCGACA
>JAUNJT010000123.1 GCA_030533105.1 Eggerthellaceae bacterium | reverse complement strand
GCCAAGAAGTATGACGAGATCTTAGAGACCATGCTCGGCAAGGCATGCTACGAGCAGCTTTCTCAGAAGGGCATCGTGTATGGCCCTATGACGCTCGGCGAATAGCCTGCGTTATGCAACGCGATCGGGTAATGCCCGATGTGCGAACGTGAATTGATTCTATAATGGGGGAGCTATGCGAACGTCATAGCTCCCCGTTCACGCATGAGATTGAAACTGCATTGATACATGGAACCGCAAGATCTGAAAACCGCCCATGCTAGCGATCGCGCAAGCGATGCCGTGTCCGAAGTGCGCCAAGCCTATCGGTCCTACGTGCACCGCAAGTGGCTGGCGCTCATCATCGTCGCGGTCCTCACATTCGTTTTCGCGTTCATCTCGATCATGCATGGGAGCTCCAATTTGCCCGCCGGCGATGTGCTGGCCGCCCTGTTCGGGTTTGGCGATGAGCATACGAGCATGGTCGTATGGAGCTTGCGCATGCCCCATGTGCTCACTGCCATCATCGGCGGCATCGCGCTTTCGCTTGCGGGTTGCTCGTTCCAAAGCGTATTGGATAATCCGCTCGCCTCGGCGAGTACGCTGGGCATATCGCAGGGTGCCGCATTCGGAGCATCGGTGGCGATCATCGTGCTCGCTTGGTTCGATCCCATGGCCTCTTCCGTCCATGATGGGGTCGTGTTCACGAACCCGGCCACGACGGCTACCTGCGCGTTTCTCGGCGCACTCATCGCCATGCTCGTCATCTTGGCGCTCTCGCGCTTCCGTGACATGACGCCGCAGAGCATCGTGCTCGCTGGCGTAGCTCTCTCGGCGATGTTCTCCGGCGTGACCGCCCTCATCCAGTATTTCGCGAGCGATACGCAGGTCGCTGCCGTCGTGTTCTGGACCTTCGGCAGCTTGCGCCGTACCGGCTATTCCGAAATCGGCATCATGGCTGTCGTGACTCTCATCGCCGCCATCTTCTTCCATTTCAACCGATGGAATTACAACGCCATGGAGAGCGGGGAAGGCTCAGCCCATGGCCTGGGCGTCTTCGTTAAGAACGTTCGCCTTTCCAACATGCTCGTTGCCACCGTGGCAGCTTCGACGGTTATCGCATTCTGCGGAACGATCAACTTCATCGGTCTGATCGCGCCGCATATCATGCGCCGTTTCATTGGAAGCGACTATCGTTTCCTGCTTCCCGCCTCGGCGTTTGCAGGAGCGGCTATCCTCTTGATCGCCGATTTGATCGCCAGCTCGGTGATGTCGGGTGTCATCCTGCCCATCGGCGCCATCACGTCTTTGGTGGGCGCACCGGTATTCTTATATCTGCTGATGAAGGGGATACGGCGATGAGCGTTATGAATCAGCATGAGAAAATCGCCTTAACCGCAAACGATGTAGGGTTCAACTACGTCGCCGATCAAGCCGTGCTCGAGAGCGTGAGCGCCGATATCGTTCCCGGGAGCTTTCTCGCTATCCTAGGTGTGAACGGCTGCGGCAAATCGACCTTGCTTTCGTGCTTGGACGGCATCCTTCGCCCGAAACACGGAGTGATTCTCCTTAATGGCAGCGAGCTTTCAACGTTTACGAGGGAAGAGCGGGCGCAACACGTCGCCTATGTCGCTCAGCATAGCCATGCGAATCAATTGACGGTGTATGATAGCTTGCTTCTCGGTAGAAAGCCCTATGTTCGCCTGTCCGCTACGAAAGAGGATTACGACAAGGTCGATGAGGTCATCGCCCAGCTTTCCCTCGAACCGTTAGCCTTGCGCTTCGTCGATGAGCTTTCAGGCGGCGAATACCAGAAGATCATCATCGCTCGGGCGTTCGTGCAAGACCCCGATGTGCTGCTCTTGGACGAGCCGACCAACAACCTTGATATGGCGAATCAGATCGAGGTGCTCTCATTGGTTCGCGAGGCTGTCGATCAGCGTGGATTGGCGGCGTGCGCCGTGATGCACGATGTCAATCAGGCGCTTCGCTTCTGCGATCGTTTCCTCATGGTGAAAGACGGCCGTGTGGCGGCATATGGGGATAAGAGCATCATCACGTCCGAGCGCATCCTCGATGTGTATGGCGTTGAAGCCGACATCGTGGAGCATGGACCCTACATACTCGTCGTCCCGAAATAGCAGATCATCGCTTTTGCGTGTCAGATGCAAACAGAGGTTTTTCATGAATGAGATAGAAGCATACTTCGATGAGAAGGCTCCCGAGTGGGATACCCACTGCGATTGTCCGGGCATAAAGCATATGGCCGTCGCGCATATCGCTGGAGTTACCGAGGGCGCCCGTGTCCTCGATGTAGGCTGCGGTACCGGCGTGATGGAGCCAGCTTTGTGCGCCTGCGGTGCGAAAAGCATCGTAGCGCTCGATTTGTCAGAAAAGATGATAGAGATCGCGTCATCGAAGTATCCGAGCATGCCCGTTACCTTCGAGCAGGCGTGCGTGATCGAATATGCTACGCGGGATGGTATCGACCCATTCGATGTGGTCGTCATCTATAACGCTTATCCGCATATCCTCGATAAGGAAGCTTTGGTCTCGGCAGTGAGTCGTTTGCTTGCGCCGCGCGGTCGTTTTCTTGTGGCCCACGGGGCGAGTAAGGAGATGATCAACGCGCATCACGCAGATGTTCCCGAAAACGTGACGAGCGGCCTTAAAAGTGCGGAGGAGGAGAGTGCCATATGGCGCGATTCCTTCGAAATCGATGTTCTCGTCGATACGCCGCATTTCTATTGTTTCGGAGGTTCGAAGAGGGAAGCGTAGCGCGTGCTCCGAACACCAGTGGGCGCGTAAAAAATACTTGCGCGTTCGCGGGCTTTTGCTATAATTCATTTTTGCGCACTCAAGCGCCTGAATTCCTCGGTAGCTCAACGGCAGAGCATCCGGCTGTTAACCGGAGGGTTGTAGGTTCGAATCCTACCCGGGGAGCCATACATTTCCGAAGCCCGCTCAAGCGGGCTTTTTTGATGCTCCGGTTGCAGGCATGGTTCGCTGGGATTTCCTAGTTATGAAGATAATAAGTTTGCTTACTATTTTTCTAAAAGCTATTGACATAGTAAGGAACCTTACTATAATGCAAATCGAAAGATATTAAGGAAGCTTACTAATTGAAAGGAGCCAATATGGCTATCAACAACGAAGAACTCATGGATAAGCTTGTTCGTACCGGTATGATTTTGCGTCACATCGATGGGAAGGGCAATTGTTGCCGTAAGCCCGGTCATCATGGTCCTCATGGGCATCACGGCCCGCACGGTGGCCCAGCATCATTTGAGGAATTTCAGCGTGGGCAAGTGCCGTTCGGTGGTCCTCATGGTGGTCCGCACCCTGGTTTCGGTGGTCCGTTCGATGGGCCGTGCGGTCCCGA
>JAUNJT010000122.1 GCA_030533105.1 Eggerthellaceae bacterium | reverse complement strand
CAAGGCCTCGACGGCTAATCGGATGTGCAAGGAGGAAGTGAAATGACTAAACCAGCATTGCTTATCAATTACGAATATTGCACGGGTTGCCATAGCTGCGAGATCGCCTGCCGTAACGAGCATGGCATCGGCTTGGGCAAGTGGGGCATCAAGATGCTCGAGGTACCGCCGTTCCAGATCGATGAAGAGCATTGGAATTGGGATAACGCGCCCATCCTCACGTCGCTGTGCGACATGTGCGCTGACCGCATCGCCGCTGGCGGGGATGCCGCGTGCGCGCACGTGTGCCTGGCGCAGTGCATCGAGTACGGCGATTTCCTGGAGCTAGCCAAGAAGGCCGCCGAGATGACGGGCAAGGTCTACGTCATCTCGAATCAGTGATCCACCTTTTTGCGTAATCGAGAGGAAAGGGGTTGCCTATGAGCGAGAACATGACAGAGACAGTCAGCGCATACGTTGTTTCGACGAAGTTCGAGGACCTCGACGATTTCACGATCTCGAGGTTGAAGGTGCGCCTGCTTGACGGCATCGGCTGCATTGCCATCGGCACGGGTGCTCCGATGTGCGATGAGCTGTTCGATTTGGTGAAGGGCTATGAGGATCCCGAAAACGGTGCGACCGCATTCTTCCGCGGCAAGAAGCTCGCTGCTTCAGAAGCAGCGTTCGTCAACAGCTTCGAGATGCGTTCGTGGGATTTCGAGGCGGTGCAGTGCGAAAACAAAGGTAAGCTCTGCAGCGCAGGCCATATTTCCGGCACGACGGTGCCTACCGCGCTGGCTGCGGCAGAGCGCGTAGGTGCGAGCGGTAAGGATTTCATCACGGCACTCGCGCTTGGCGACGACGTGACGGCGCGCTTAGGCGCATCGAGCGGTTTCAACGTATATGCGGGTTGGGATAATACGAATACCATCAACGGTCTCGGTGCCACGACGATCGTCGGCAAGCTTTCGGGTTTGGATGAGAAGCAGATGCGCAATGCATACGGCATCGACCTGAACACGCTCGGCAGCTCGATGGATAACGTCAACGACAAGACGGTGGCATTCAAGTTCCCCATGGCGTTCGCGGCGCGCAACGCATTCCTGTCCGTTGACCTGGCGAAGCGCGGGCTCACTGCCGCGTACGACGCATTCGGCGGCAAGAAGGGCTATTTCTTCCTGTTCTGCGGCGATGCCCAGAAACCTGAGCTGTTGTGCGAGGATCTGGGCAAGGTGTTCTATGCCGATATCGTCATCAAGCCGTGGAGCTCATGTCGCGTGACGCATCCTTATATCGATGCGACGATGGAGATCGTGAAGAAGCATAATCCTGATCCTGCCAAGATCGCGAAGATCGTCGCGCATACCACGCCGAAGACAGCTGCTGGCTTCTGCTGCACTCCGTGGGAGGTCACGGAGGACTTCCAACCGTCTGCTGCATTCAGCATCTTCTTCACGGTGGCGTGCGCGCTTGCGAAGCACGACGTTCGTCCCGAGAACATGGCGACGCTCGAGGCCGTCAAAGATCCTGTGATCGCAGAACTCATCGAGAAGATCGAGATCTCGCCGAGCCTGCCGCCCGATGAGTACGTCAGCGGCAACGTCGAGGTCATCATGGAGGATGGTAGCGTGTACTTCGCCCGTTCTGAGAACGTGAAGGGCAACATCTACCACAATCCGATGACCGACGAGGAGATCCTCGATAAGTTCTACAAGAACGTCGCAGGCAAGCTTACGCGCGAGCAGGCCGACAAGGTCATAGAGACCGTCAATCGTTTAGAAGAACTCGAATCGATCACCGAGCTGACGGATCTTCTGGCATAAGCGACAACGGAGAAAAGGTAGTGGCGATAAGGCATCGAACGTAGTCGTCACTGCGAATCGATCGTGAGGAGCGCGCGAGAACGATGAAGGGCATGAAGACATCAACCCTTGCACTCGTGATCGCAGCGCTCCTCTTCATCGTGATTCAGAGCATTGTCTCGGAAAGCGAGGGAACGGTGCTGTGGCAGGTTAAGAGCATGCTGAAAACCGAATGGGTCGAAGTGAACGGGATTTCCGGTTATCCGCCGGCCACGCTCACCGTTTCCGGGAGCACCATCGCATACAAGGATCTGGTGGGGGAATCCGGTTCCGTCAGCTACCGCTTCGATGGGAATTCCCGCAAGAAAGACTTACTTACAGATGAGTTCTACCTTAAGTGCGATGGCGCAAGGCATTTCGATGACGCCATCTTCCATGTCGAGACACTCGAGGATGGCGAGCAGATCCCCGTGCTGTCGTTGACGGTTTTCGAATACGACGGCCGCGGCGAGATCATCTCCGAGGAGTTCGTGCCACGCACGAAACGCGATCTGGTGCCCGACGATTTCACATCGACGGCATATAAGAAACGCAACGATCGCGAAGTGCCCTCGATGGAGTTCTAACGCTTTCGACTCGATTCATTTGACCGTATGTGTGGAAACGCCGCGTGAAGTGGCGTATCATATTATCGTTTACGGAAAAATACCTGAGGAGAAGCAATGGGCAAGCCAACCTACACTTTCACAACGCCTATCTACTACGTGAATGCATCGCCGCATCTGGGCACGGCCTACACCACGACGGCCGCTGATACCGTTGCGCGCTATCAGCGCATGAACGGCTGCGATGTCGGTTTCGTGACCGGCATGGACGAGCATGGCCAAAAGGTCGCCGATACTGCTTTAGCGCACGGCATGGAGCCACAGGCATGGTGCGATTCGATGGAGCCGGCGTTCCGTGATGCGTGGGATCTGCTCAACATCACCTATACCGATTTCGTGCGTACCACCGAAGACCGTCAGGCGCGTTCGGTCCAGAAGTTCTGGGGCGACTTGTATGACAAGGGCTACCTGTATAAGGGCGCCTACGAGGGCTGGTATTGCGTTCATGAGGAAACCTATTATGCCGAAAGCGACCTCGAGAAGAACGAGGACGGCGTGTACGTGTGCCCCGATTGCAAGCGTCCGGTCCAGAAGGCCGGCGGCGAGGAGAACTGGTTCTTCAAGCTGTCCGAATTCGGTGACAAGCTGCTTGCATACTATGAGGAGCATCCTGATTTCATCCGTCCCGAGATCCGCAAGAACGAGGTCGTCTCGTTCGTGAAGAGCGGACTGAAGGATCTCTCGATCTCGCGTTCGACCTTCGACTGGGGCGTTCCTCTGCCGTTCGACGAGGGCCATGTGGCTTACGTGTGGGCGGATGCGCTGCTCGCGTACCTCACGGGAATCGGCTATGCCGATCCCGATCGCCCTGGTGAATTCGAGGCGCGCTGGCCGATGCAGTACCACTTCGTGGGCAAGGACATCATCCGCTTCCATTGCGTGATCTGGCCCGCCATGCTCATGGCTGCCGACCTGCCGCTTCCGCACACC
>JAUNJT010000121.1 GCA_030533105.1 Eggerthellaceae bacterium | reverse complement strand
TCGCGCCAATCCCACTGACGGCCGCCGTAGAACACCATGGCGTTCATCTCGTTGCTCTTCGTGAGCACGGAGTTCTTGAACTCGCGGTCCATGTTGAAGTAGAACTCGCCGACCGACTTGCAGCGATCGAGCTCGATCTCGGTCTGCTGGATGTAGCGCTTCGTCCATTCAAGGCCGCTCCGATCGAACGGCATGCCGAACTTCGCATGACCGGGGATGATCACGTCGCAGTCCATGGCATCGATGCGGTCGAGCACCTCGATCCACTCGGCGCGCTCTTCGCGGTTGACCTCGCAGGTGAACGGATGCGCCTGGTTGAAGACGATGTCGGAGCAGCAGATCGTGTTGATTTCGGGGATGTAGCAGGCGGTGTTGTAACGATAGTCGCCCATGAGCCTCGGGATGATCTCGACCCTGTGGCCCTCGACCTCGAAGTAATCCTTGTCATAGGGTTCGATCTCGAAATCGAGGATGCGCGGTACGTAGTTGATCTTGCCGATTTCGGGAACGACCTCGTCGTTCTTAGCGGTCCACTGCATCTGCATGATCTTGGCTTCCTCGGGCACGGCGATGACGCGCGCGTTCGGGAAGGCCTTCTTGAACACCCAGGATCCGAAATAGTGATCCGGATGCGCATGCGACAGATAGATGGTCTCGAGAGTCAGATTCTCCTCGACGATCTCGGCAAGCGCGCGATAGGCGTTCGCGATGGTCCACTGCGAGTCGAAAATGGCGCAGGTTTCCTCGCCCATGATGATGACGTTCGTCACGCAGAAGCCATCATCATTGGAAAGGAATGTTTTGGTTGCCAGCTTTCCAGGTCCATGGCGCTGCACCCTTACCTCTCCATGAGTGCTGCGCTCTCTCAATTCGTCGGATACCGGCATGCTCTTTGACATAGCTCTCTCCTTTCGAAACATGGAACACACAGGGTTGTTTCCCTCCACGGCATATTTTACAAAACTCGTAAGCGTTTTTGCTGGAAATTACCCGTTGTTCTGTGCCGATAGTAGAAAAGAACGGGCTTACGGTAACGTGCTCGACCAAAGGAGGGCAGGGTATTTGCCCAAGATGAGCGTCCCCTTCAGGCTGGGTAGATTCGGCGAGTTCTTTCGTGTCGTCTCTTCGCAACAAAAGCACCATTCGGCATCGAGCAGGGTGCTGCGTTGTAGTTCTGCGGGAAGAGGCTGTGAGTTGGAGCGAAGTGCGTCTGTTTGGGGTAGTATTGCCTATCATGCCCAGTTGGAACATTCATATCGCACACGCAGAAGCCCTCATGAGCGCCCATGCGCCCGAGGGTCTGGGAATCGCCGACCCGAACGCTTTCCTGTTCGGCTCGTGCGTGCCCGATATCTACGTGGGCTTTATGGTGCCCGATGCAATCATGCGCATCGATTACCGTATAACCCATAGGGCGGCCGGCCACCTTGTGCCCGTTCCCGATGCCGACACTTATTGGGATGGGTACATGGTTAAGCGCCGCGTGTCAACGGAGGCCGGGCTGTCGCTGTTGCTGGGAACATGGGCTCATCTTGCGACCGACGCATGCTACAACGCGCGGTTCCGTGTCCATTGCAAAGAGCATGAAGCGGTGATTGACGATGGGTTGCGCAGGCGCAAGCAGTCCGATTTCGACCTGTTTGGCCGGTTGATGGGCATTTCGAGCCATATCGAGGTGAACGATGCCCTGATCGAGGCGGCATGGGGCTTTCCGCCTTATCGCATCTTGGAGGAGGATGTACGGCGTGCTATCGCCGTTGCCGACGCAATCGTTGACGCCAGCGGCCAGGTTGACGAAACGGAAGGGTACAAGGAGCTCGATGCCGAATGGCTGCAGGACACGTTCGATACGTGCGATCGGCAACTTGCGCAGTGGCTTGAGACATGGCAGCGGTTCGAAGCGAACGGCCAACATCCCGATTCCGCCCAGATTCGCGAAGAGGCGGGTCTCCCGCGGACCTAAGCGCCACCCCTTTTGCGCAGTTAGGTGGGGTTCACATGCACGGTGGCGTGCTTAACCTGTGGGCATTCTGATTCGATGCGCGTGTGCACCTGCTCGGCGCGCCGATGTGCCTCGTGAAGCGGAATCGACCCATCCATGGCCACTTCCACATCGACGTAGAATTGGCTGCCGAAGCGTCGTGTGATTACCGAGTCCACATGGTCGACGCCGTCGCAGCTTAATGCGCATTCTGCAATCTGCTTATCGAGCTCGGCGCCGCCCGATTCATCCACCAGCTTGCCGATTGCCGCTCGGCCTACATCCCAGGCTACCTTGAGGATGAAGATGCAGATGGCAATCGAGGCGATTGAGTCGCCGAGCGGGAAGCCCAAGCGCGAGGCGCCCACGCCGATGAGGGCGGCAACGGAGGAAAGGGCGTCGGTGCGATGGTGCCAGGCATCGGCCATGAACACGTCGGACCCAATCGCGCGTGCGCCATGGCGGGTATACCAGAACATGGCTTCCTTCACGGCAATCGAAACGGCGGCTGCCACCAGAGGCAGGATGCCCGGCGCAACTTCCGGACCGCCGGCAAGCGCCGATTGCACACCGGCAATGCCGATGCCGATACCGACTGCCGCCAAGATCAGCGCCAAGATGGCCGATGCCAGTTGCTCGAAGCGCTCGTGTCCGTAGGGATGGCCCTCGTCGGCTTCTCGTCGCGCAATGCGATCGCCCACATAGGCGACCCCCGTTGCCAGTACGTCCGAGGCGGAGTGCACGGCATCGGAGACAAGGGCCATCGAGTTGCCGAGTAGGCCTGCGACCAGCTTGAAGATGGCAAGAGCCACGTTTCCGCCCACGCCGACGGCGCTCAGGCGCGCGACGGTGCGGTTGCGCACGGCGGTCGAGCTCGCGTCGTTAGCGTCGGCGCGTGGTTCGACGACATGCGCGATATCGTGCGGCTGATGCTCTTTCAGGTCATTATCCATGCCGCACAGGGTAGCACCGCCTTTGCGGTTAGTCATCAGAAACATTAATCCAGCGTACAAATGGGATGGGCGTGCAGGACGTGCCATTGGGGACGCGTCGGCGTGTCATTGGGGACGTATCAAATGGCACGCCCACCCGGTATGCTATTTCTTACCAACATGCAGGCAGCGCATCGCATTCAAGATGGCGAGTATCGATACGCCGACATCGCCGAACACAGCCAGCCACATATTCGCGATGCCGATCATCGGCAGAGCGAGCACCATGATCACGATCTTCACAGCCAAGGCAAACATGATGTTCTGCTTTACGATGCCGAGCGTTTTGCGGGCGACGCGGATGGCGCGCGCGATATTGGAGGGCTTGTCGTCCATCAGGACGATGTCGGCGGCCTCGATTGCTGCATCTGACCCCAGGGCTCCCATGGCGATGCCCACATCGGCGCGCATGAGCACGGGTGCGTCGTTG
>JAUNJT010000120.1 GCA_030533105.1 Eggerthellaceae bacterium | reverse complement strand
GGCTTGTGCCTGAGAATCAGCGAGATGAATTTACTTGTACTCCGCATGTCATTCTCCATCTTTATTGCCTATTCAGAAAACTTGTTCTCCCGCAACAGGGGATAGCGTAAGATTGCAGGAGTCGCAGCTTGCCTCTTCCCTATTTCAGCAATCGTGAAAGTGTATCCATCATCTGAGGGATGTCATACGGTTTGGCCAGATGCCCGTCCATTCCGGCCTCCAGCGCTTCCCTTCGGTCTTCGTCAAACGCATTAGCAGTCACAGCAACGATGGGAATATTGGCCTTTTCGGGATCCTCCAGCGCGCGTATCCGCCGCGCCGCCTCATAGCCGTCCATGCGAGGCATCTGAATGTCCATCAGTATGACGTCGTAATGACCCGCCGGTGCGCGCTCGGTCATTTCAACTGCCTGCGCACCGTCGCCCGCGACCTCCACCGCAAAGCCTGCATGCCGGAGTATTTCCATGGCGATCATCTGGTTCATCTCGTTATCCTCGGCAAGCAGTACCGTTCGCCCCGAGAAATCCTTTTCCTCAGGCTTTACGGCTTCCTCCTGCTGCTCGCAGAAGGGCCGGGAGAGCACGTCTCGCAACTCGGACATGAACAGGGGTTTTGAACAGAAGGCCGTCACGCCCGCTTCGCGCGCCTCGTCCTCGATGTCGGACCAATCGTAGGCCGTGAGGATGATGATGGGCGCGCTGTCGCCGATGACCTTGCGGATGCGGCGCACCGTCTCGATACCGTTCAGGTCCGGCATCATCCAGTCGATGATATACGCGCTGAAGGCGTCCGCGTGGTCCCAGGCGTCCTTGGCGCGGATGATCGCCTCCTTGCCGTAGTTCGTCCAGTCCGGGCGCATGCCGATCTCCCGCAGCATCGAGCAGACCGACAGGCAGGTGTTGGTGTCGTCGTCGGCCACCAGCGCGCGCAGCCCCTGCAGCTGGGGCAGCGGTTCCGGCTTCCTCTTTTCACCGGCGATTTTGCACGGAATGTTGACCACGAACTCCGTGCCCGCGCCCGGTTTGCTGCTGACGGAGATGGTTCCACCCATCATGTCCACG
The DNA here is from genome assembly GCA_030533105.1 of Eggerthellaceae bacterium. GTDB lineage: Bacteria > Actinomycetota > Coriobacteriia > Coriobacteriales > Eggerthellaceae > SIG42. The sequence continues at coordinate 2,358 of JAUNJT010000120.1, read as the reverse complement.
ATGTTCTTCGTGATCGCCATGCCCAGGCCAGTGCCCTGTATGCCGCTGACGGTGCTCGTCCGCTCCCGCGTAAAGGCATCGAATATCGTGTGCTGAAATTCCTCGCTCATGCCGATGCCATTGTCCCGGATGCGGAACTCAAAGTCCGCCACGTCCGCCCTGCCGGAGGGCTTCTCGATCACACGGAAGCTGATGGTGCCTCCCGATGGCGTAAACTTAATGGCGTTGGTCAGTATGTTCAGCAACACCTGGTTCAGCCGCAGCCTGTCCGTGACGATGTCCTCGCTCACCACGTCCTGCGTGTCGATGAAAAGCTCCTGCTGCTTGGCGGTGATGTTGGCCTGTATGATCGTTCGCAGGTCGTGGATCAGGTCGGGCAGGTGGACTTCCGATGCCTCGATGGTCACCTTGCCCGATTCGATGCGGCTCATGTCCAATACGTCGTTGATCAGCGACAGCAGGTGCTGGCTGGAGACGGAGATCTTACCCAGGTAATCCCGCACCTGCTCAGGGTTGTCTGTATGGGAAGCGGCCAGCGCCGTGAAGCCCACGATGGCGTTCATCGGGGTGCGGATGTCGTGAGACATGCTGTTGAGGAAGGTCGTTTTGGCGCGATTGGCGTGCTCCGCCGCGATGAGGGCGTTGGAGAGCGCCTCGCGCCCATCGGCCAGCTCCCGGTTCTTCGCCTCCAGCGCCTGCCGTGCCGCCTCCTTGTCCAGGACCTCCTTTTTGGACCGCCGGGTGTCCCGCACCAGCAGAAATATGATCAGCGCCGCGATGATGAGTATCGCGGAGCCGAAGACATCCATGTGCTCTCTGAGTACATCGAAAACCGTGACGGTGTACAGGCCGTCCGTGTATCGGTAGGAGATGCTTTGGGCGTAGTCCGAGCCGAGCACACTGACGCCGCGGTTTAGAAGCTTCAGCAAGCCCTCGTTGCCGATCTTCACGCCAAAGCAGCGGTCGTCGCTTCGACTCAGTTGTAGCAAGGATAGCTCGCGATATTTGCCGTTTTTCAGGATGTCGTTTGCGCGCAGCCCGTTCAGCGTCGTGCTGCCGGCCTTGCCCGACGCAACGGCTTCGAGGCACGCGTCGATGGACGGATACATCACGATCTCTGCCTCAGGGAAATTCGTCCTTATGTAGTAATACTGCATACGGTTGTTTTCATTCACCGCGAAGCTGGCGATTGTCGTTTCTTCCGAGTATTCGCCCTTATACACCAGATCGGTAGGCGCGGAAACCACCGCGTTGGACTGATAGATGCCGCTGACCTCTGAATAGTAGAGCCCGCCGCCCACCGGGAAGGCCGCGTCGATGCCGCCGTCGTTCACAGCCGCGATCATGTAGTCGTAGCTTGGAAACCCCCGATAGTTGACCGCAATGTCGGACACCCCCATGCTCGACAGCATCTCCGGCATGATGTCTCGGATAATCCCGGTGACATTTTCCTGATCGTCCGTATCGGAATAGGGCAGATAGTCGTTCAGATAGCCGATGGTAATCGCATCATGCGCGTCCATCCAAGCGCGCTCCGCCGGGGAAAACGTGCGGCTTGAAACGCTGACGGAGTAATACTTCCCCCTCAGATCGCTCAGATAGTTCGGCTCCTCCGACTGAAGCTGCGCCTGCGCAGCGTTCAGTTCGGCCAGCAGATCCGGTCGCTTGGCACTGACGCACAGATAATAATCCGACGTTCCAAAAGAACAGAGCACCTGCGCGTCATCCCGCCCGTAGGCGCCGTCCCCTTCCGCCGCGAGAATGTCCACTTCGCTGCCGTCAAACGCGGCGAACAGCGCCTCGTAGTCGGAATAGGCCGTGACCTCTGCTTCGATGCCGCGCTCCGTAAGCCATGCGCTCAGCACGCCCAGCATGGCGCTGTCCAGCACGCCGATTCTGCGCCCCGAGAAGGTTGCCGGATCGGAGGTGATGTCGGCGTTGGCATTGTGCTTCACCAGGCTGTAGGTTTCATTGCCCATCGCCATCTGGGGATAGCCGATGATCTCCGCGCGGTCCTCCCGCCAAGCCAGGCCCGCCAGCAGATCGATGTCTCCATCCAGCAGCATCTGGTAGAGATCGCCGAAGCCGCCGTAGACGTACTCGTACTCCCATCCGGTATACTCGGACATCTTTCGGTAATACTCATAGGCATACCCTGTTTTGACAGCGTCCTCTCGCGCACCTTCCTGAAAAACTTCGTTTTCATAGTAGCCGACGCGGACTACCGTTGTTTCCTCTGCAAGGGCCGCGGGTGTGATAATGTGTACGGCGCAGAGCAGTGCAAGAAGCAGAGCGGGCACGCTATTTACTCTCATAGCTTTTGTTTTCATCTTTGTATCCCTCGATCAATCTCCGAAA
>JAUNJT010000119.1 GCA_030533105.1 Eggerthellaceae bacterium | reverse complement strand
GGCAAGACGCAAACCATCGTGAAGGACAAAGACGATCCGTTCGCCAATGTCGGCCGTAACGATCCATGTCCGTGCGGAAGCGGTAAGAAGTTCAAGAAATGTCACGGTAGATAAGAGCCTACGATGACGGAGAAGGACCTTTCCGAGGCTAGTGCACGCGTTCAGGACGCGAAGGGCTATCTGCATATCGACCAGAAGCGCGAACAACTTGCCGAGCTTGAGCGGCAAAGCGCCGATGCGGACTTTTGGAACGATGTTGCCCATGCGCAGCAGGTTTCCAAACAGGCGAGCGCATTGCGCGAGACCATCGCGCAGTATGATGCCGCACAAAGTCTTGTGGAGGATATCGCTGCGGCGTGGGAGCTAGCGCGTGAGGATGCCGCCTTCGAGGAAGAGGCATCGAGCCTGCTCGCTGAGCTCTCGATCCAACTCGATGCGCTCGAAATCGAATCATGGTTCACAGGTCGTTTCGATGCGGGCGATGCAATCCTTACCATCAATCCCGGTGCAGGCGGTGATGAGGCGCAGGATTGGACCGAGATGCTCTATCGCATGTATGTCCGTTATACGCAGCGCAAAGGCTGGAAAGTTGAAGCTCTTGATATCGTGCCAGGGGCGGGCATCGGTCTCGATAAGGCCACCATTCAAATCGAAGGTCGCAACGCTTATGGCATGTTGCGCAGCGAGATCGGCGTACATCGCCTCGTGCGTATCAGCCCGACCGATAAAGAGAAGCGCCGTCATACCACATTTGCGGCTGTGCAGGTGCTGCCAGTGCTGCCAGACGACATCGAGGTCGACTTAGACCCAATGGATGTCGAGGTGCAGGTATACCGATCGACAGGCCATGGCGGTCAAGGCGTCAATACGACCGATAGTGCCGTTCGTTTGATTCATAAACCTTCCGGTATCGTGGTCACATGTCAGGACCAGCGTTCCCAGCTGCAGAACAAGGAGGCAGCGTTCCGCGTGCTGCGTGCTCGCTTATACGAGATAGAAGAGCAAAAGCGGCAATCGGAAGTCGATGAGCTACGCGGTGATGTGAGGCACATCGAATTCGGAAGCCAAATCAGGAATTACGTGCTCTATCCATATCAATTGGTAAAGGATGTGCGCAGCGGTGTCGAGACGAGCAACGTGGATGCAGTGCTCGATGGAGACTTGGACGATTTCGTCATCGGCTACCACAAATGGCTTGCCTCGCAATAAGCCGAAACGTTTCCATTGCAACAAAAAGGCCCGATGGTTTGCTCCATCGGGCCTTCGCATATAAGACGTAAGAAAGACGCTATGCCAATTGGTTTCCTGCTGCGCCACCAGGAGCTGACTCGAATACGGCATCCACGTGAACGAATGCACCGCCCTTCGTCGTGATGGGCAGGCCCATATTCGCGAACGCTGCGTTGACCCATGCGGCCTGCGCTTCGAACAACTCTCCCTCGTTGACATACGTTGCAGTTCCGTGAAGCTGATAAGCTTTGTTGCCTTCCCAGAAGGTGATGGCGACCTTCGGGTTTGCCTGTAAATTGGCAAGCGTCTTCTTGAAGAACTGATCGGACATGTATACGGTTTCATCGTCGATGATCTTCTTCATGCCGACAACGCATGTGTTCGGCTGACCATCAGAGGTGGCAGTTGAGAATGCGACATTTGGGACGTTTGCGAACAGTTCTTGTACTTCAGGGGGCATGATCGCCATGATGATCACCATTTCCTTTCAGAGGTTACGCTCGTTCTGCCTTAACAATGTATAGTATAATCCTCAAACGTTAGAGCACAGCGGATCTGTTCCGCTTTTTAAGAGGAGGATAAGTTCGATGCTTTCAGCAGAGGAGCAATTACATATCATCAAGTCAGGTGCTGCGCAGATCGTTCCCGAGGCTGCGCTTTTGACCAAGCTGAAGCGCGGAGAACCGCTCAACATCAAGCTAGGCGTCGACCCTACGGCTCCCGATATCCATCTCGGCCATGCAGTGCCGTTGCGCAAGCTGCGCCAATTCCAAGATCTCGGCCATCAGGTAACGCTCATCATCGGTGATGGCACGGCATTGATTGGTGATCCGTCAGGTCGAAACAGCACACGTCCGCAGCTTTCACGCGAGAAGATTGCGGAAAACGCTCAGACCTATGTTGACCAAGCATTCAAGATTCTCGATCCCGAGAAGACCACGTTGCGCTTTAATTCCGAATGGATCCTGTCACTCCAGATGGAAGATTTGCTCAAGCTTTTGTCGAACTTCACGGTCGCGCGCATTCTGGAGCGCGACGATTTCCATAATCGCTATACGAGCAACCAGCCGATTAGCTTGCACGAGTTCATGTATCCGGTCATGCAGGCGTACGACTCGGTGGTCATCAAGGCCGATGTCGAACTTGGCGGTACCGACCAGCTGTTCAACTTGCTAGCTGGTCGCGAGCTGATGGAGAAGGTTGGCCTCGAGCCGCAGGTGTGCCTCACGCTTCCTTTGCTCGAGGGTACCGATGGCGTTCAGAAGATGTCGAAGAGCTATGGTAACTATATCGGCTTGACCGATGAGCCGGCCGACATGTTCGGCAAGGTTATGTCGATTCCCGATGAGATCATGGTCAAGTATTATCGCTTGGCTTCAACGGAGGACGTTGCGAATATCGATAGTATAGAGGCTGGTCTTGCTGATGGCACGTTGCATCCCAATAAGGTCAAGCGTGCGTTGGCGAGAAACATCGTTGCTGCATACTACGATGCCGATACGGCGGCGCAGGCTGAAGCGCAATTCGATTTAGTCTTCAAACAGCATGAGGTCCCTGAGGATATCCCCGAGTTCGATGTCGATTTGACGCCGAACGATAAGGGAACTGTGTATCTAGCGAAGCTGCTTGCCGAAATCGGCCTTGCGCAAAGCTCGGGTGAGGCACGAAGACTCATCGATGGCGGCGGCGTGAAGATCAATGGCGAGGTGGTCGCGGCAAAGGCGTACGATGTCGATGCTGCGAAACTGGCGGGTGCCACGATTCAGGTGGGCAAGCGCAAGTTCGCGCGTATCCGCTAGTTTCCTCTTTATATATAGACCGCGTGCTTATATTAATTACGAGTTCGCGCACAAATGGCAGATTCACTTTGCTTCGCTCAAAAGCGAGGGGATTGGTCAATCGTTCTGTTTTAACCTGTACGGTTGACGCACCAACGAGACCAATGTTTTGCAGAAAACTACGTGAATAACGCCCTTGGATTGTAGGGTGTACCCAAAAAGCGTAGGCGAGCGGTTATCATGTGTGATTTTTCATTGTTCCGCCGAGGCTTTGCTCCAACTGTTCAGATGCATTGTTGAAGATGCAACTTAAGCACTTCACCTGCGGTTTTATGGTTTGCTTGTCCAGTGCGCAGCCCAATGGTCATAGGGAATGATCGGTATGGAAAAACCGACAACCATTTTTTCGGAAATTATCCCGATTTTTCCTTGACGTAGCGGCCGAGGTTGGCTAATATTCTTCCTTGCGCGTTCGCGG
>JAUNJT010000053.1 GCA_030533105.1 Eggerthellaceae bacterium | reverse complement strand
TGCCGACATTTGTTTACATCATAATCGGAGTCGTCGTAGGCATTATCCTCGGTTACGTTATTTCTAGATTCGTCGTCAACGCTTCCACGAAGCATGCTGCTGAAGAAGCCGAAAAGCTCGTCTCTGAGGCGAAGAGCCTCGCTGAGACGACCAAACGCGAGGCTATCATCGAGGCCAAAGATGCGGCCTTGAAGCTCCGTCAAGAGGCTGAAGCAGAGAATAAGGAACGCCAGCGTGAGATCAGGGCATCTGAGAACCGCTTGGCGCAACGTGAGGAATCCATTGATAAACGCGCTGAGGCATTAGATGCACGCGAACATCAGCTGTCATCGCAGCAAGGCCAACTCGATCGTCGTGAGCGTAATATCGCCGCTGCTGAGAAAGAGGTTTCGGCAAAGCTCGAGCATGTCGCAGGCATGACCTCTGAGCAAGCGAAAGAAGAGCTACTGCGTTCTTTGAAGGATCAGGTTGCCCATAAATCAGCCGCGATCATCAGGGAATCCGAGGCTCGTACCAAGGCTGAAGCCGATAAGAAGTCACGCGAGATCTTATCGCTTGCCATCCAGCGCGTTGCAGCGGACCATTCCTCTGAGGTCACGGTATCTACGATCCACATCCCTTCGGATGACCTTAAGGGTCGCATCATCGGACGTGAGGGCCGCAATATCCGCTCCTTCGAGCAGCTTACCGGCACAAATCTCATCATCGATGATACGCCGGAGTGCGTCACGATCTCCTGCTTCGATCCCGTTCGTCGCGAGATCGGCCGCGTCACTATGGAGAACCTCATCGCGGACGGTCGCATCCATCCCGCACGCATCGAGGAGATGTATGGCAAGGCTGAGGCCTTTGTGAACCAATGCATCCAAGATGCAGGCGAGAAGGCAACCTTCGATGCGGGAATCCATGACCTGCATCCTGAGCTCGTCCATACCTTGGGTCGTTTGCTGTACCGCACTTCCTATGGTCAGAACGTCCTGAACCATTCCCTCGAGGTCGCTTATCTCGCAGGCGTCATGGCTGCCGAGCTGGGTCTCGATCCCATTCCCGCAAAGCGCGCTGGACTATTGCATGACCTTGGTAAGGCTGTCGATCATGAGGTCGATGGCAGCCATGCGGTCATCGGCGCCGATCTTGCACGTCGTTTCGGGGAGAAGCCCGAGATCGTCCATGCAATCGAAGCGCATCATAACGATGTCGAGCCCAACAGCGTCATCGACGTTTTGGTTCAGGCTGCCGACGCAGTGTCCGCTGCTCGTCCTGGTGCTCGTAAGGAAACGCTCGATGCGTATATCAAGCGCCTTGAGAAGCTCGAGGAGATCGCAAACTCCTATAAGGGCGTTGAGCGCACATACGCTATCCAAGCTGGTCGTGAAGTGCGCGTCATGGTGACTCCTGAAGTCGTCGATGAAGCGACCACGACTGTTCTGGCGCATGACATCGCGCATCAGATCGAGAGTGAAATGCAATATCCGGGTCAAGTGAAGGTCGTCGTTATTCGCGAAAGCCGTGCAATCGACTACGCTAGATAGGACAATAGAACATGGCTGATCTTGAGCTTCAGTCATTCATAGAGGCTACGTGTGCGGAAAGCCATCTCCGAGTCGAAGAAGACCTCGGGGATGGCTTCGTCCGTTTACGCACCGATGAAGCTCAGCGCCGTCAAGCAGCTCAGGATATACGATGCACCGAGGATATCGTCATCGAGCTATTGCGTAACTCTCGTGATGCCCATGCACGCTCGATATATGTTGCGAGCACGAAGGGGAACGGCATACGAGCACTTACCGTCATCGATGACGGAGATGGCATACCGAAACATATGCATGAGCTTATCTTCGAGCCACGCGTCACATCGAAGCTTGAGACGATGATCACGGACTCATGGGGAGTCCATGGCCGCGGCATGGCCTTATATTCCGTGAAGACGAATGCGAAAGAGGCCTATGTCACCCATTCCTCCCCGGGATTGGGTTGCGCCATGGTCGTTAAGTCCGACACGCAGAAACTCACGGAGAAGACCGACCAATCCACGTTCCCGAAGTTTCTGCATACCGAACAGCAAACCATCTCGTTGCGTGGACCGAAGAACATCATCCGCACCATGTGCGAATTCGCCATCGAGCAGAAATCCAAGGTTCAGCTATTCCTTGGCAGCCCTGGCGAGATCGCCTCGACTCTGTATTGGGGCGGCCAATCATTCGTCCAATCCTCGCAAGCCATCTTCTCAACCGATGAAGAGGATCTCTCGGTCACCTTGCTTTTGTCGAGCACGGATGACCCGAAGGAATTCGCCGAAGTCGCCTGCTCGCTCGGTCTCGAGCTCTCCGAGAGGACTGCGCGTCGCATCTTAGGTGGGAAGATCAAGCCTGTCGAGCCGCTTCTGCTCAAGATTGCCAAAGCATTGGAAGAAGGCGAAGGAACGGAAGGTGGTTCGAGCTCCAAGAGTTCGAAGGGGGAGAGAAGGAACCGCAAACGCAATGCCTCTGACATCCCCCATATCGCATCGAAGGACATCTCGAAGATTATCGAGAACACCTCGAGCGCGTTCTCGCAAATAGCCGAGAAATACTATCTGGATGGCGAGGTTAAGATCTCGACCCAACAGCGCAACGGAAAGCTGTCCATAGACATCCCCCTACAGCCCTTAGAGTAACTCTAAGGTCGTTTACCAGCGCACATCAGCCCTTTTGCTCAATCACATTGAAAGCGACATTTGCCCTAGCGGTACTTTGTGTATACAATAGGGAAGTTCTTCTACGAACACGTTATATGCTGAATTATTTGTGTTTAGTTGTTGCACCGAATAGAAGAGGTTCATAGTGTCTTCGCCAACCGATCCAAGACAAACTGCTGGTTGTCTGAAAGTTTCCTCTAAATCTTCTCCTGCTTCCGTTGCAGGCGCTATCGCCGGCATGATCAAGGACGGTGTCTTCGTCGAGATCCAAGCGGTCGGTGCAGGTGCTGTCAACCAGGCTGTAAAGGCCATCGCTATCTCCCGCGGTTTCCTTTCCCCAATCGGCATTGAGCTCGTGTGCGCTCCTTCGTTCGCCGATATCGTCATCGATGGTGAATACCGTACTGCCATCCGTTTCTCCGTCGAGCCGCGTTATTCGCATGGCGTCCCCATCGACGAATCGTTGCAGTCTGCTCCCCGCAGCACTGCCGATTAGAGCTGATTGAGCATGCATATCGATTTCACGGGGTTTGCGTTCTGCATCCATACCTTCGGCTGCCAAATGAATAAGCACGACTCCGAACGCGTCCATGGGATGCTGGAGGCTCTTGGCGCCGTGCAGGTCGATACCGTCGAAGAAGCCGATATCGTCGTGTTCATGACATGCTGCGTCCGTGAAGCCGCAGATACCCGCCTGTATGGTCAAGTCGCATCCATCAAGAACATCCCGCTTAGGGAGGATGCGCCCGTATCCAAGCGCTTGATCGCGATAGGCGGTTGCATCGGACAGCGCGATGGAGAAGACCTCATCAAGCAGATGCCGCATGTTTCCGTGGTATTCGGAACGCATAACATCCAATCGCTTCCAGCGCTTCTGCATAAGGCAATCGAGGATAACAAGGCGCAATGCGAGATCGAGGATGCATCCAAAAGCTTCCCGACCGATCTTCCGCAAAGACGCGAGCATGCCTGGGCCGCCTGGCTGCCGATAATGATCGGTTGCAACAACTTCTGCACGTACTGCATCGTCCCATACGTTCGCGGTCGCGAGAAATCAAGGTCCATCGAGGATATCGTTTCCGAGGCGGAAAGGTATGTAAACGATGGCGTTAAGGAGATCACGCTGCTTGGTCAGAACGTGAATTCCTATGGTCGTGATCTGTACGGCTCTCCTCGTTTTGCGGAGGTGTTGAAGCGCGTCGCCGATACGGGCATCGAGCGCCTTCGCTTCGCGACGAGCCACCCGAAGGACCTTACCGATGAGGTCATCGAGTCCTTCGGAACGATCGATGCACTCATGCCGGCACTCCATCTTCCTGTTCAAAGTGGTTCGAATACCATACTTAAAGCTATGAACAGGCATTATACGCATGAGCACTATCGTGAGCTCGTAAGTAAACTCCGCGAAGTAGTGCCGAACATAGCCCTCTCGACAGACATCATCGTCGGTTTTCCGGGAGAAACGGAAGAAGATTTTCTCGATACGTACAAGCTTGTCGACGATATAGGTTACAAGCAGGTGTTCACGTTCATCTATTCCAAGCGTGCTGGTACTCCTGCTGCAACGTATGAGCAGAATGCAAGCCGTGAGGAGATCCAGGACAGATTCGATCGTCTCGTCGACTTGGTCCAGAAGCGCGCCTATGAGCTGAATCAGCCTGACTTAGGCTGCGATGTCGAGGTTCTTGTCGAAGGAGCTTCCAAACGAAATCCCACATTGCTTTCCGGAAGAACTCCAAGCAATCAAACCGTTCATGCACCGATTCCAGATGGTATGAGCATCAACGAGTTATGCGGACGATTCATCACGGTTCATGTCGATCTTTGCAAGACGTGGTATCTATCAGGCACTGCAGACCCCAAGAGCGTCCGCTGAAAAGCGATGCTACAAGGATGTGTTAGAAGCGATGGACGGCGCTTTACAGGTGGAATATCAGCTTAAGCTGCACTATCCGGTCGTGTGCGTCGTAGGTCCGACCGCATCTGGGAAAAGCGAGCTCGCGCAACAGCTTGCTGAACACATGAATGGCGAAGTCATAAGTGCCGATTCCATGCAGATCTATCGCGGCATGGATATTGGAACTGGCAAGGTTTTGCCTGATGAGATGCGTGTTGTTCATCATGGTCTCGACATCGTCGACCCTGGTGCCCCGTTTTCTGCCGCATTGTTCCAAACGTATGCGAGGGATTGTTTCAAGGAGATCGACGCACGAGGCGCAAGAAGCATCCTTTGTGGTGGGACTGGCTTCTATGTGAGGGCCGCCATCGATGATTACCAGTTTCCAGCTGGCGAGCAAGTCGATAATCCTATCAGAGATCGCTATATGGCACTTCTCGAAGAGTCCGGCGCGCAGGCGCTATGGCAGAAGCTTTATGAACTCGATCCTGAAAGCGCGAAGGCAGTCCATCCGAACAATAGTAGGCGCGTTATCCGCGCTCTTGAGCTTTATGAGGAGGGGGAGAGCTACGCGTATCAACGCGCCCATCTATCTTCGATACCTCAGTTCGTGCCTGCGCTATTCCTAGGCCTCGAGATCGATCCTGTCGTATTGAGGAACCGCATTGACAAGCGCGTTGACGCCATGCTTGAAAGTGGCCTTATTGAAGAAGTCCAAACTCTTCTTGAAAAGGGATTCCGCTCGGGTATCACTGCACCGCAAGCAATTGGGTACAAAGAGATCGTTGCTATGCTCGACGGCGATATCTCTCTTGACGAAGCGATTGACCAGATTAAGACCGCAACGCATCGCTATGCGAAGCGCCAGCGTTCATGGTTCAGGCACGATACGCGCATACAATGGATCAAGGCTGATGAAGGTATTACCGATAAGGTCCTTCAATCAGCCTTGGAAATCGCAAACAGCGGCGTGAACCGCTAGATAATAATCTTTTATGCAGCCTTTATAGCCTTCTGAAGACCGCAACAACTTTGCCGGCAATCGAGCAATCGCGCGTGATGATGGGATCCATGCTGGAGTTTTCCGGCTGCAGACGGATATGGTCGCTCTCCTTGAAGAAGCGCTTTACAGTTGCTCCATCATCCAAGATGGCAACGACGATATCGCCATTGTTTGCAACGGGCTGTTCCTTGACCACAACGTAATCGCCGTCGTTGATGCCGATTTCTACCATCGAATCACCACGAACCGAGAGCAAGAAGGATGCGGCGTCACCGACGATATCGGTCGGAAGGGTAATCGTATCCGTGATGTTCTGCTCTGCGAGGATAGGCGTACCGGCTGCAACATCGCCTACAACGGGCAGATCGAGAAGCTTCGAGAAGGAAGGCGTGATGATTTGCGCTTGCTGCTTCGGTGCTTCTTCTTCCTCGGTCGAATAGGCTAAGACGATTGAACGGGACTTCAGAGGATCGCGCTTGATATAACCCTTCTTCTCCAAAGAGTTGAGATGTACATGCACGGTAGAAGGGGAGGACAAACCGAGATCGGCACAGATATCACGAACTGTAGGTCCGTATCCATTCTCCTTAATGTACCTCTCAATGCTCTCAAGCACGGCTTTTTGACGCTTGGACAATGTTTCGCTCATGTTTGCTCCTCGAGTAAAAACGAACAAATGTTTTAAAAAGTTGTTGACATGAACTTTTGTTCGATTTATTATATATACGAACAAAGGTTCTATGCAAGAGCAGGGGAGAAAATAATGGAGAAAAATTTTAATCAGTACATTTCAGGATCGGTGGCTTTAAAGCCAATCCCTGCTGAGCATGAGTGCACTATGATCCAGTTCGAGGATTGCATCACGCCTCAGCCGTATTATCGTGGCAAGCACGCACGTCAGCCCATATTCGACTGGATGTCCCATAGCCTCTCAACTGAAAGCATCATGGGCGTTCCGTTCAATGGTGCAACGCCTGCCCAAGCTGTTTTAGCAACGATCGTTTTCATGGCAACTGCGCTCTCTTTCGTTTTCCTTGGAGCATAACCAATAGGGAACCCGATTCTCCTTAAGCCCCTCCGTATGCAGAGACGCGGAGGGGCTTAAGCCTTCTTTAGTACCCAATATGTACCTTTACAACAATTAAATGACAACGTCAGGGACTATCTTAACTAATTGATATACTATATATAGTAGGTAAAAAATTCTTGAGATAGGAAGTGCCTATGCGTTGTCCTTCTTGCAATCACCTTGAATCAAAGGTTGTCGATTCTCGTCCTACCGAAGACGGTTCTTCTATCCGACGTCGCCGCGAATGCCTTGCGTGCGGTCATAGGTTCACTACGTATGAGCGCCTTGGCGACTCGCCGCTCATCGTAATCAAATCTGATGGCTCGTCTGAGGCTTATGATCGTAATAAGTTGTTCAGAGGTTTGCTCATCGCATGCGCCAAGCGTCCTGTTCCGTCTGCGACCTTAGAGCATCTTATCGACCATATCGAAGCAGAGCTCCGTAACCGATCGAGCAACGAGGTTAAATCAACCGAACTGGGCGAGATGGCGCTCTCGCAGCTCGCTGAAGTCGACGATGTTGCTTATGTCCGCTTTGCGAGCGTGTATAAGGATTTCCAGAACATCGAGGAATTCGCTCGAGCGCTTGAGGAAATCAAGTAATGGACCAGGTTGCGAAGCATATCGACGTGCCCTTCGTATCGAATGATCCCGATAGCTTCCGTCCTGCGTATGCGCATGATGGCGATGCGGCATCGGATTTGCGTGCTGCGTGCGATGGTGTTATCGAACCTGGAAAGCGCATGCTTATACCATGCGGCTTTTCCATGGCCATTCCAGAAGGTTATGCCGGTTTAGTGCTTCCTAGAAGCGGCCTTGCCGTCCATCACGGGATCACGGTGCTGAATGCTCCAGGGCTTATCGATAGCTCATACCGCGGCGAGATCATGGTGAGCTTGCTCAACACCGATGCGAATAATGCTTTCGAATTCTCGCAAGGGGACCGCATCGCCCAGTTGATGATCATTCCTTATCCGCAGGTTTCCTTCGTCTCGGTAGAGAGCATCGATGAGACCGATCGTGGAAGCGGCGGTTTCGGAAGCAGCGGACGGGCGTAGCTTTTGATAGAAATCTAGGGTTAGAGTAACTCTAAGGGTAAAAATGTACGGAATCGCACAAGTAGAAGAGATTAGCGGGATATCGGCTTTTACCATCCGGTATTACGACAAGTGCGGATTCTTTCCGAACCTTCAAAGGGATAAGCACGGCTCGCGCGTTTTCAGCGATGCGGATATCGAGCAACTTAAGTTAGTCGACGCGTTGCGTAAAAGCGGTTTATCAATCGAAGGCATCCAGTATTTCGTGAAAACCTCTAGCAAGGATCCTTTAAATCCTGATTGCCTCGAAGTTTTAAAGGACCGTTTGAAGGTGCTTGAGATCAAGAAAGCTGAAATCGATGCTTCCGCTGCGATGATTGAGAAAGCAATCGAGGTTTTTCGGCAAGTTGATGGACCGGACGCGTCCGATTTAATGGATTTATAGGCTACTTCAAGAAAAAGCCAGTAAAAAGAGGCGATTTCCACGACTAAGTACTCGTCCGAAGTAAAAACGGGGTCTTAAATCGGCTCTCAGAGCCTCAGACGTAAAACCCCAGGTCAGAGGGCTGTTTTTTCGGCAATTGATAGGGAAAACATGGAAGACAAGCAAAATAACGGAAATATTGACCAAAAGAGCCAGGATAATCGCCAGGAACTCGAGAATATGCTCGAGCCGGTTCCTGAGTATCCTGAATATAAGGTGGAAGAACCTCAGCCAGCCGAAGAGGAATACGTCGACATGAAGGTCGCACGTGATTTCAAGAATATAAGGCTGTATCTACAGATTGCAGGAATCTGTGCGCCCGTAAGCCTCGTGATAGGAGGAGTGCTTTTAGGTACCGTTGCGCTGATTTTCGCGATCTTGGGATTCAGGAAGCTTTATCCGTATACAAAGAGAAATGATGAACTGGGGGCCACGGCGCTGAATGTCAGAAAGTATGCGATTCTGGCATTGGTTGTTAGCGCAGCATGCATCATTGCAAATGCAGTTTTCGTCATTACTAATTGGTCGCAGTTGGAGGGAATGATCACGCAAGGGATGAGCACGTTCCAATTGTCCGGAGGCTCGTCTGGAAGTGCCTCAGGCGGCGGCACCTCATCTACCTGGGGTTAAATAACGTAATATTGATAATATATGTTATGTAAACTACGAATTTATGATTTTACAGGTGGTTAGGTGGGTTAATTGTCATCTGTAATGCACACTTCCCCGTGTGATTTGTGAATCTTTGCATTAAGTCTTGCAATCTCGTTATGGTGGCTTTGCATTAACTCTGGCAGAGCTTTGACGCCCTCCATATCGAATGTAGAAGATGTGTGAATAAAACACGCTGGTAGAAGCCCCGTTTCCCTTATTGCCAGACTAAATGCAAACCTTTTCGGCGGGGATCGCAGCGTATGCCTGGCCCCTGTTTCCCTCTCGCTCCAGGGCTATCCGACATCATTCGGCTTCGTTGACGCTGGTTATAGGTCCAGAAGCGATGGCCTCATCACGACCTCGCTTTGGGGGACCTCGATTATTCCGAGGCCGTCCAGCAGCGCTTCGGGGAGCACCGCCGAGGCGAGCCTGTACGGCGTGGCTCCCCCGAGAGCCGGCCTCGGGTATGAGTTGACGTTCGAGCAGGCTTCTGCGAGCATTCCAGGCGTCAGCCTCGCGAAGGACGTTCCCTTCGGCAGTATCTTCCTCAGCTCCACATGGTTCCGCTCGCACCTGCCCTTCTGGCCCGATTTCATGGGGTCGCAGTAGTAGACGCTGCATCTCCGCCCCTTGACGCGCGCCGAGCGCTCGATCGAAGCCCAGTCCATGAACTCCGACCCCCTATCGGTGAGCATGACGCCCATGCAGTGCCTGAACGCCCTCGTGCCTATCAGGTTCTCGAGCGCGTCCAGCGAAGCGGCGACGTGGGCCTGGTCATGCCTCTCCAAGAGCATCATCGCCTGGAACGACCATCTCCTGAACAGGATCGTCAGTATCGCCTTGTCGCTCCCCCTGGCGGACACGACGCAATCCATCTCGACGGCCCCCATCTGCTCCTCGATGGGAAGGCCCGCGAAGTCGGAGTACGTCCTGCCGTCCAGATAGCCCCTCGGCGAGGGCCCCCTGCCCTTCTTCTTCCTGACCTTGTACCTGACCTTCCTGGGGAGATCGATGTTGAGTATGTCCTCGAACGCGCCGATCGAGACGTAGCGGTAGAACGTGCGCTCGGATACGGGCAGCCTCTGCCCTTCCGCGGCCCATATCGCGGCGGGGCTCTGCCCTTTCGCGAGATAGGGCTTGACCATCGCCGCCATCGCGGCGAGATCCTCTTCCGTGCAATCGATCCCAGCCCTGCTGCCCGCTTTCCGGGCGGAGGCGATCTCGTCGGCCATGAGCCCGTCGTAGAACGACTGCACCATGCCGCAGCCGGAACCATAGCGCCTGCGGCAGTCGTTGCAGACGAAGGGCGACTTGAGCAGGTGCCTGCACAGGTTTGGCCTGAACTCGGGGCATATCCCGTTGCAGAGGGACTCCCCGCATTTCGCGCAGGCGACCATGCATCCGTTGCGGCAGAGGCCGTGCACCTTGCAGGCATCCTTGCTCACGCACAGGTTCTGGGTCTTCACCATGAGGAAGCGCGGGCTTTCGGGGACGCTGTTGCGCTTGATCTCCCTCTCCACGGTGCTCGGGCTCACCCCGATCCTCTTCGCGATCGCGGCGACGGGCACGGATTTCGCGAGGCATTCTTCGATGAGCATCCTGTCGCCTGCGGTGAGATGGCCTCTCTTTTTCTCGGGCATGTCGGATCACCTCCTCCCCGCCCTGGAGAAGAGGATGAAGATGTTACTCCGCTTGCCCTGAGCGTTCAATCGGATTTGGAATAAGGTTGGCTTCTGCCAGACTAAATGCAAAATGCGTGCATTTTAGATATCAATTAACAAGGTGGTTAGGTGAATTGATTCCCTATCAAATACACACGGAATTTACTCTTCGCTAAAACCATCTTTTCATCTTTGAGATTGATTATTCTCAATTTCCGTTTTTCATATTGAGTTTCATGTTTGATTCATGTCTCTACTGAAATCGCCATCACCTGGAGGATGGCGATTTCGTCGTGTCTTATATCTCCCCTGCGCGTAGATGATCTAACCTAATTGCCCTTAATACTGGATGGTGTTTCCGTCATGTTGCCTTGTTAAGGCAAAT
>JAUNJT010000118.1 GCA_030533105.1 Eggerthellaceae bacterium | reverse complement strand
GTGAAGAAGTGCTACAGCTACGGCTTCGGATGGGCGTGGAGGATCATCCTTCTGGCCATCGCCGCTTTAGCGGTCGTAGGTTCGTTCGTCCTTTAAGTCTCGCAACGAAAAGCAAACGCTAGCCTGATATGCATGGCGCGCCATGTTCAGCGTATAAGGCTCTTCGAAGAGGGAGGGGAACCCGCCAAAGCTCTGCGTCCATCTCCCCGAAACCATAGCGGCCGCCCGATATGGGACGGCCGCCACGCACACAGGGAGGGGTCCTGTGTCTTACTTGTTCGCGCCTAAGAGAAGGCCTGCCTCCTCGTCTGCAGCGACGACGCTTTCGAGGTTCGGGTCGATCTCGAGGCGCTTGCGGTCAAGCTCCGCAAGCTGCTCATCAGCTCTGTGCATTCGGCGATTATCTGCTCTTTTTCTCTTTATCCATAGTCTCAGCTTAATCGATGGCATCCGAACCTATCGTGTATCCGGCATCCTCAAGGGCGCTCGCTGCGTTTTCGAAATCCTTATCCTTAACGAGGATGTAGTCGGTGTTGTACGTTGAGACGGCGAAGATGCCAATGCCGGCATCGGCGAGGATCCCCGATATCTTCGACAGTATGCCGATAAGCGAGAAGTCGAGCACGCCCTCGATGCGAAAGCCCTTCCAGCCGTCCTCGCGCGCAAGTGTCCTTTCGGGAGCATCTTTCGTAATGCAAACCAAGGATATCTCCTCGTCGGTCTTGCCCACGAAGAAGAAGTTCCTGCTTAAGTCTATGTCGGAAGCGTCCGCCACCTTGCAGACGGTCAGCTTAAAAGGCAGTTTCTCAAGCTGCATGCTCGCTCCAATCTTTTCTTTTCCCCTGACGGCTCATTTTAAGGCATGGAGGCGCCTTTCCGCGGGCACGGATCATCCGCCTGATATATGCAGCATGGTTATCGGACGCAGCCATTTCCGCACGTTTTTGAGGTGGGACTATTCCATTGCCGTAGGAGGGGTGCCATAATGTCATCCATGAAACCATCCCGCAGGTTCGCAGCACAAACGTAGGTCATGACACCTGACGGGCCGCCTTTTAGCCAAGGAGGACCGACATGACCACATCGAAGATCAAGTCAAATCCGCTTACCAAGTGCCTTTTTGCATTCTCCCTCGCAATCGCGGCGATTCTTTGTGCCGTCATCGCATTCGCCCCGGTAAAGGCCCTCGCGGCTACAAACCCGGCGATCGCCCTCGGCACCGATGTGCTCGAGGCAGGGTGCAATACAGAAGACGCCCAGGTGGTGTATTTCGGCGTGGGCACCGGATCCGATGAAGAGTACTCCTCGATGAGATGGATAGGTCCGTATTCCTGGTATGTCATCGGCTATGACGGAAGCGGTGCGGCCAGCGCATCCGGCGCCATCACCTTATTCGCGACGGAGAACTTCGGATCCGCGAAATTCAGAGATTCTTCCATCACAAGCAATGCCAACGTCTACGCCAACTCCATGCTTCGGGAGAGGATCGATGGCATAGCCGCTACCGAGCTTACGTCCGAGGAGCTTAACGCCGTGATCACCCGCACGCTGGAGATCGGCAAATTCATAAAGTACGCTTCCAGCGATCCGAAGGACTACCATGAGCCCTTCTGCGACGGTGTTGCGGGCGAGGCGGTCGACGATGCTTACATGTGGCCGCTCTCCACGCAGGAAGCCTGGGATGTCGAAAAGGAAAAGACCGTCGTGGACGGGACTTCTTGGAAATACGATGGCACGCTTAGGCTCGCAGAAAAATTGCCCGTCGAGGTCGGCGATAGCAACGCGAGGAACTGGTGGCTTCGCTCTCCGGGACAAAGCGATCAACAGGTTGCCACGACGACTGGCGCAGGCGATGTATTAGCAGGTGGCGGTTCTGCCGGCTATATACGGGGCATCCGTCCGGCTTTCTATCTTGATATGGACGCCGTGCTGTTCGTTTCCGCTGCCGAAGGCGGCAAGCCGGATAGCACCGGCTCGCTTTCGGAGGTCGGAACCAACGATACGGGCGAATGGAAGCTGACGCTTCTGGAGTCCGCCCGCGCCTTTGCGGTGAATGAGGCATCCGTCTCAGGGCTCCCGGGCGATACGGTCGATCTTACCTACACGGGCGCTACGGTCGGCGTTAACGACTACATCTCGGCGATCATCGTCGATGGCACCGGTAACGTCATCTACTACGGGAAGCTCGATCAGGCATCAAGTTCCGATGGCACGGTGGCAGTCCCCATCCCGTCCGATTTCGCTATAGGAACCTACACGCTTAAGCTCTTTAATGAGAGCTGCAACGGCGATTACATGACCGATTATGCGAGCGACTTTTCTGAGGTCGAGCTTGTGGTCGAAGCCGCTCCCGTTGAAGCCACGATCACCTTCGATCTGGCAGGTGGCACTTTAGACGGCAAGACCGGGACCATAACCGTTACGGCTATCGTAGGCGAGACGATCAACCTGCTTGACGCCCCCGTACGTGACGGCTACACGTTCAAGTACTGGAAGGGATCGGAGTATAAGGCCGGAGTCGAGTATGTGGTCGAGGGCGACCATTCCTTTACTGCAGAGTGGGAGAAGAACACTCCGTCTACGATTCCCGCAACCGGTGATGATTCCGGCATGGTCGCCATCTCCTTCGCCATTGCCGCTTTCGGGTCGCTGATTGCGCTTTCAGCATGTTCTTCGAGGCGCGGTGTTCGAGGACGCCGTTCCCGCTAGGCATCGAACGATCCAGAAAGGTCTAGGCTTAAACGGGCTTTGCGATAGCCCCCGATACCATGATGGATGCCGGGGGCTGCTTGCTTTGCTGGGGAAATGATCATTCCCGCTCTACGCTGTAAAACGTCCGTGGGGTCTAAGGCGTTGCACCGATTCCATCTTGCTGCATCTGATGTGCTGAAACGTGGTTTGAGCTGGTACTCATTTGGCACTCACGCTCTGCAGCTATTCTGTTCAGTCCCTTTGATAGGGCAAAAAGGCAACCAGATATGCATAGCGCGCCGATATGGCGCGCTATGTTCTTCTCGTCTTACATCGAACAGCTTCACGCGTACTGGCAAACTGATCTGACCTTCACGCGGTCCTCGGTTATCAAGACGGATTCCTGATTGAAGAACGTGCAAAGGTCTTGGGCGATTCTGTCGACGGTTTTCTTCTCGATGTTTATGAAGGATAGCTCGATCGTATTCTCCTCGGTGTATTCGCCGTCATCGTGGATGTAGCCTCCGTTGATCACATCGAAGGAGAACGGGACGCCGTATTCGACGCATACGCGATTCAAGACAGAGACATATTGATCCACATCGAATTTTTGCGTCTTCGTCTCGGCATCGTTGAGACCGATGAAAAGCTTCGTCTCGACGATCTCGGCATCGCGGTCCCGCTTCGCCTGGCCAAGAGCATGCTGGACGGAAAGGATGGAATGCGTGATGTGCTCGATGGAGGTCCTAGCCATATCGTATCTTCCCCTGTCTACGTTCTAAGGATTCTCGCGAAAGGCGCCTTAGAGGTATCCGTCTTCCCACCCGAAACCGTCATCGAAGCTTCCGAAGGGCA
>JAUNJT010000010.1 GCA_030533105.1 Eggerthellaceae bacterium | reverse complement strand
GAAAGCGATTGCAAGCGATTTCGGTATCGGGCGCAACGAAGCGTATGACATCGTCCTGAAAGCCTGAAAGCGCACATGGCACGCACGATAAACACCGATGTCATCATTGATGGCCAGCAAGTGCGCATAAGCCGCAAGAATGTTAGCGGCATCACGCTGCGCATCAAGTCGCCCGATGGTCCTCTTCTCATCTCAGCGCCATACTATGCACCTGACTTCATGATAGCGGCGCTGATTCGCGAGAAACGCTCGTGGATAGCTCAGCAACGTGCCGAATTAGCGCAACGACCCATGGCGCGTGCATCGGATGCATCGAAGAAGGAAACAGCCGAGTGGCTTAAGGTCGTCAAGGAGGCAACGCCTCCGCTCATCGCCAAATGGGAGCGCATCATCGGTGTCAAGGCTGGGAAGTTGGCTTATCGGAACATGACGAGCCGTTGGGGCAGCTGCCAGCCGAAAACAGGTCGCATTTGCATTAATACCCGCTTGGCTCTTTATCCACCCGAATGTTTGGAATACATCGTGGTACACGAGCTGTGCCATCTTATCGTATCGGGCCATGGGCCAAGGTTCAATGCCCTGCTCGATACCTATCTTCCCGATTGGAAAAAGCGCAAAGCGAAGCTTAAGTGATCTTCTCAGCGCTTCGAGGCCCGCCTGTTCGCAATGAGATTCGCTAGATAGAGCCATCCGACGGATGACAGGATGACGAATGATGGCGCGAACAGGTAAAGGTAACGAGCGCGGCATTCGAAGACCATGAGGAATATGCTGAGGAAGAGAAGCGCGATAGCGATAGCAGCCGCCTTGCGATTCGCGGTTTTTCTCGGAATGCTTCCCCAGATGGTTCCGAACAAGACCAAGAACCATAGGATCTGCGCGATGACGGCATACGGCGGGTCTGAGCTATCGATTCCGCAGAACCATTTCAGGGTCTCGTTGTCGCCTTGGACCGACTGGAAGAATGAGCCCTCGATTGCGAAGGCGAACGTACCGTCTGTGTAATTCGTCAACGTCTTTCGCGCTGCAAGAATCATGCAGCCAGAGAACCCTTTCTCAGAGATACGCTTCTTCCATTCGGCAATGTTCATTTGAGAACGCTCTTCGGCGTTGCTCGCCGAGAGGGAGATGCCGACATCATCGGAACTGAATACGCCGTATGTCTCTTCGTTAGCTCCCATCATGAGGTAGTGGGGGATGCCGAAAGAACGGTCTTGATCCACTTCGATTTCGAAGTCCTTCATATAGACGGTGAAGGCGAACGCGACGGCACACGCGAGGCATGTTGCAACAATCGTCCCAATCGTTTCCTTTGTCGTGCGGGTCGATTCCTCATTGTCATGATTCCTTTTCTGGAGGAATCGGCAGAACGCGACGATGCATATCGCCGCAAGAGCGAAGATGGCTGTGGGTTTGATGCAGTAGCCGATATAAGCGCTCGAGGCGATGACGGGCCAGCGCACCTGCTTTTTCTTTATGCAGAAATATGCCCAGAATTGAAGTGTCGTAAACGGCATCGCGAAGGTATCCGAATAAGGAACCAAGATCCATGGATTGATGCCTATCAGCAATGCCGCTATTGCGAAGGTGAAGTAGCCGGCAGCCTTTCCCGCGAGTTTCTCGGCAGCGAAGGCGGCAAGGGCGATTGAGATGTTAACGCAAATCAATCCGCAGATGGTGAGCGCCGCATACGTATCGGTAACGCCAAAGAACGAGACGATGATGCCAATGCGTCGAAACAGGCCGCCGAGGAAAAGCTGGTTCGGGTAGATGGAATAATATTCAGGCAGGGTTTCGGCATACATGGTCTGCGCATCGTTGCTCATTTGAACGAGGCGCAAAACATCCCATCCTGTTTCGAATCGGCAGCCGCAGAATATGATGATTTGGACAATCAGCAAACAGATGCTTCCGATGACGATTATCAAGCCGAAATGATTGCGTGCCGAATCTTGGCGCGTATTCTGCCTGTTAATCGATCGTGCGATGATCGCGCAAATCGCTAGGCCGATTGCAATGCCGATGATAGCGAAAAGCACGTTGTAATCCGTCAGAGGGGGCTTGCATGCATATTCGACGAACGGGGCGATGCAGATTGCAGCGATGAATGCGAGGGCAAGGTAAATGGCATATACCGACTGGAGAAACGCTGGAACAGCCCTTGCGAAACCGGCGATTCCGCCTTCAGGCTTGCGCGGCGCGCTTTCTTTCGCCATGTCTTGTTTGGGCTGTGGTTGCATGTATGTATGGCTTACCGTATCAAGTTGGTTGTCATCGTTACTGAAAACGGGATGATAGCCTAAAGCTCATCCCAAGTTCTCTTCTCGATAATATAACGGGGACGATGTTTCGTTTCCAAATAGATCTTCCCGATGTATTCTCCGATTATACCCAGTGCAAGGAGCTGCAATCCGCCGATAACGCTGATGAGGCAAATCGTCGATGTCCAGCCAGCAACCGCATTACCTATTGCCGCAGTGACGATAGCCCAGATGGCAAGCACAATTCCAATGATGAAGAAGACTATCCCGAATCCCATGATGATACGCATGGGCTTCACTGACAGGCTGGTGATGCCATCCAACGCCAATCCGAGCATTTTTCCAAGGGAATAGTGGCTTTCGCCCGCAATGCGCTCGGTGCGCGTGTAGTAGACTTCAGCGGTCTTGAATCCGACCATGGGAACGAGGCCGCGCAAGAAAAGGTTGACCTCGCCGAAGTTTGCCAATTCGTCGAGCGCCTTCGAGCTGATGAGGCGATAGTCCGCATGATTGAAGACGACCTCGGCACCCATAAGCTTCATCAGACGATAGAAGTTCTCGGCCGTGCCGCGTTTGAATGCGGTATCGCTATCCCGATTCGAGCGAACTCCGTAAACGATTTCCGCGCCATCGAGGTACGCATCGACCATTTTCGTGGCTGCGGTGATATCGTCTTGACCATCGCAGTCGACGGAGATGGTGATATCGCACTGGCTTCGGGCCTCCATGAGTCCGGCAAGCAGGGCATTCTGATGCCCGCGGTTGCGCGATAGGGACAGGCCGACGAAACTATCATTCGTCCGTGCGAGTTCTTCGATTATCTGCCACGTCGAATCAGTCGATCCATCGTTGATGAAGGCGATTTTGCTGTCAGCGGAAACTCTTCCCGAATCGATCAGATGCTCCAGTTCCTTTAAGAACATCGGTGCAGTGATGGGAAGGACGGGCTCTTCGTTATAGCAGGGGATGACGAACCACAAGCAGGGAACGTGCTTCCGTTTGTCTTGATATGATAGTGTGCTCATTATCATCCCCGAATCGTGCTTTTGAAAACGCTCTTTGCCCAGTTGTTCTGCCCAAACAGAAGCGAAAACACACGTGGACACTTATACACTATTATCCGACAACACGCAAACTGCAAGGGTTTTGCTCGGTGATGGCAGGAATCAGAACTCGAGTTTTTCCCGATCGGCATCGAGGAATATCTTACGTGTCACGAAATTCCAGATGGCGACGACAACCGTCGCGAACAGCTTTGTAATCAGGTAGTGCACGCCGAGAAGCTCGACACCTAGCCACATGCAGCCGTCGTTTATTCCCAGGCCTATAAGCGATCCGATGAAGAAGATCACGAACTCGCGCGTTCTGCTCATATTCTCGCGGTGGCGGAACACGAAGCGCATAGACGCAAGATAGTTGAAAACGGTGGAGATGATATAGCTTGCCGTTGCGCTTATGAGGTAGTCGATTCCAAGTACCTCGGTGAAGAAGGCGAGAAGACCATAGTCCAGCGCGAACGCGAGGACTCCGACGACTCCGAATTTCATAAACTGGGCGATTAGCTTCTTCATGCGGTAAAGTATATAACGACAGCGTTTTTTGATTGCGCCATTGATAGAATCTGCATATGCCAGCCTGCGATATGGAGTACCATGGAAGTGCGGTGCTATATCAAGAGGGGGATACGAGTATGGCAAAGCTTACTCAAGCAAACGAGGATTACCTTGAGGCTATCGTGATACTTGCCGGCGTAGATCGCCTGCCAGTTCGTTCAGTTGACCTTGCAAGCCGTCTCGGTGTTTCGAAGCCAAGTGTTAATAAGGCAGTCGCTGTGCTCAAGGAAGAGGGCTTTATCGAGCAACAGCCCTATGGCGATATCTATCTCACGGATGCAGGTGCGGTATATGGTTCAGCGGTGCTCGAGCGCCATAACACGCTCACGCGCTTCTTCACGGAAGTATTAGGCGTTAAGGCGGATATCGCCGAGAACGAAGCATGCTGCATCGAACATGTTATCAGCGAAGATACGTTCCAGCGCTGGACTGAGCACATTCGCCAATCGCTTGAATGCTGCCCTGCGGAATAGCGCAGACTCCTATAAGAATTTCTCGAGCTTATCGAACGTAGAGGAAATGCGATCCTCTAATTCGGCATGCTTTGCGGCCTTTCGGGCATTCTGGTAATCAGCTTCTTCACGGGCGGCTTGTGCTTCGGCAAGCTTCTGCTCGTAGCTTTTCGTGCTGTAACCGTATCCCTCATCCACCAATTGTGCCTGTTTGACCATGTCGGGCGTTGCCATGTCGTGCTCGATCAGGTATTTCTCGATGGCGCGCTTAGCGTCAAGGTAGCCCAATTCTTTCGCGAATGCCTTGTTGGTCACTGAGAAGTTCAGCGTTCCGTCCAAAATGCCGCCCAGGTCCTTGCTCGGCGTGATTTCGATGAGGTTGTTAAAGAAGTACTTGTCCTTATCGATCGTAAGCGTCTGCGACGCACTGATGCTGATGACATCACGATATCCATCGAGGTAGATCGGCAGGACGGGCAGGTTGTCCACGACACCGCCATCCATATATGCCTCGCCCTCGAAGTTGACTGGCGAGAAGACTATCGGCATCGCGCATGTCGCCAGCAAAAGGTCGATGACCTCGCGTCTCGGACGGCCAGCCAAGTCGATATATTCCGGCGTACCTTGGGAATCGGCTATTGTCACATAGACAGGCTTCGAAACAGGGAAGATGTCTTCCGTGACCAGCTCTTCGATTACGGCGCGCACGCCGGTTTGTGACGAAAGGCTGTTATCAGGTGAATCTGCTGCAGTATAGAAGTTGTCGAAACGGAACGCATCCCACATTTCCTCGATGCGTGCGAGATCTAAGAAAGTCAAGCCTACCGCGTTGAGCCCGCCGACGGAGCTGCCCGACATGGCGGTGATGTTCAAGCCGTATTCCTGTATCGCTTTCAAAGCGCCGATATGGTAGATGCCTTTTGCTGCGCCTCCAGAGAGCACGAGCGCGAAATCGTGCGTTCCTTTGATTGCCATGCCTGACTCCTTTGTTGTTCCGAATCCAAACGACGATCGATGTGTCATTTGCATCATAGCACGAACGCGTTTCGGCTGTGTTGTGCAAACGTGATTCCCGAATAACGTGTGAAAGGTAATTTCGCATATGACCATGCCTTTCCTCACGAAAAAAGGCGTATACTGACATCGGTTTGATACTGAAAGGAGAAGCCATGAGCCTCGTATCTGAATTCAAAGAGTTTATCAACAAAGGTAACGTCATGGACATGGCCGTTGGTGTGACCATCGGCGCTGCATTCACCGCTATCGTGACGGCGCTCACCACCAACATCGTCACTCCGCTGATCAGTGCTGCAACAGGCGGCACCGTCAGCGCAGATGGTGTTGCAATCGGCGGCATGGTCATTCCCGGCACTGCCATCGACATCGGTGCGTTCATCGGCGCGATCATCAACTTCCTGCTGGTTGCCATCGTGGTCTTTCTGGTTGTGAAGAGTTTCAACAAGATGAAGTCGACCGCCGAGAAAGCCATCAAAAAGGACGAAGAGGAAGAGGCTGCTGCAGCGCCAATCCTGTGCCCGTTCTGCCTCGAGGAAGTCAAGGAGGGTGCGACGCGTTGCCCGCATTGCGCCGGTGCGTTCGATGAGCCTGCCAGCGCTGCGGTAGACGACGAAGCAGCCGAGGCCGAAGATGTCGTCGAAGAAGCAGCCGAAGCGGTTGACGAAGCAGTTGAGGAAGTAGCCGAGGAAGCCGAAGAGGCTGCTGAGGCTGCCGAAGATGCTGCCGAGGAATTTGCCGAAGAGGCTGCTGAGGCCGCTGAGGATGCCGCTGAAGCCATCGAAGGTGCGGTTGACGATGCCATCGAAGCTGCCGATGCTGTTGCCGAAGAGGCCGCCGACGTAATCGAAGGTACTTTCGAGGAGGTTGCCGAGGACACAGCAGCCGTAATCGAAGGCGTTGACGCGAAGATCGCCGAGGTTACCGAGAAGGTAGCCGAGGCCGTCAAGGAAGTCGAATAATCGATGGGCTCGCTCAATAATCAAACCGGTGTGTTATGCATCGGCTCGATCATGGTGGACATACTATGTCCCGTTGACGCTATTCCTGCGCCCGGTCAAGGTGTGATTGCCGATGGCTATCGTCAAGCATTGGGAGGCTGTGCGTTCAACACGGCGAACGCAATCCGTCTTGCAGGCGGTAAAACCCGCCTGATTGCTCCCGTTGGTACGGGGCCGTATGCCGCATTCGTGCAGTACGAGCTCGCGAAGCGCGGCATGGACGTGTTGCATATCGAAGGTGGTTCCGACAATGGTGCTGCTATCTGCCTCGTCCAGCCCGATGGCGAGCGGACGATGATCACGCTGCCGGGCATCGAGCGCTTGGGTGAGCCGTATTGGCTGCAATCGATTGATACGACCGGTTACGGCTTCGTCGAAGTGTGCGGCTATGAGATCGGCGGTGTTGGGGGCGATTTGATTATCGATTTCCTCGAGCAGCATCCCGAGTTGGAGATCTGGTTCGCGCCTGGACCTTCCGTTGCCCAAATCGACACCGAGCGCATCGGCCGATTGATTTCACTGCAGGCGAATTGGCATCTCAATGCTGCGGAAGTTTGCGCGTTCACCGATTCGGATTCACTGGAAGCTGCAGGTGCCGAGATGGCTGAGCAATGCGGTGTTGCTGTTGTCGTTACCGACGGCGCACACGGCAGCCATGCATTCGAGCACGGCAAGCATTATTACGCCACGTCGCATGCCATCCATGCAATCGACACGACGGGAGCAGGCGATTTTCATCTTGGTGCGGTGCTTGCTCAGCGCGCGAAAGGAGCGGATTGGCTTTCGACATTGCAGTTCGCAAATCGCATGGGTGAGGCGGTCTGCCAGGTCATGGGGGCGGCGCTTACCGACGAGCAGTACGCTTCAATGATGGATACCAAGTAGTTTTTCGAGAAATCATCCGATGTGAAGGGCCTGACCATTTTGGTCAGGCCCTTGTTTTACTCTAGGCGCATCGGGTTGCGCATTCGTAAACCGAACGAAAAGTGAGAGAACCCCTTATAGCCATGTGACGGTTTGATCGAGTGGCAGACGTTCGGTATGCCTCGGGCTTGGCTCGCCGTCTTCGGCTGGGGTGCCGAGGAATACGAGTGCACGTAATTCGACGTTCTCGGGGATGGGGAAGTTGGCGCGGACGGCCATATCGTCGTACAGGCCTATCCAGCACGTTGCCAGTCCGAGGTCGGTTGCTTTGAGCAGCATCTGGACCAGTGCGCTTGCGGAATCAACATTGCCGAAGCTCCATGGTTCGCGAGCTTGTGAATGCATCATAGCGACGTCGGCATCGTAGCCGATGATGAATACGACTGGCGCGCCGTACTGGCAAGGCGTGCATGTATAGATTTTCTCGAGATCTTTCTTTTTCGTGATGACCCAGACGCGCTGTGGCTGGAGATTGCGAGCGGTCGGCGCAATGCGGCCGGCTTCCAGAATCGCATCGATTTGTTCCTTCGTCGGAGCATCAGGCAGAAAACTACGGCAGGAGTAACGCTGTTCTAGTGCGGCTTGCAGTTCCATGGGCATCCTTTCTTACGCGTGCGGAATTTGTTGTTCATAGACAAAATGCTTCATTTCTATTAGTGCTGATTATGGTACTTTGAACCTGTTCGTTTCAAGAGGAGGTCAAAGTAAACTATGGCACAGAAACCTGCGAAGACTTCAGGCGGTCGCGAGCATTTCGCATCGCGTATGGGCTTCATTCTGGCAAGCGTCGGCTGCGCGGTCGGCTTGGGAAACGTTTGGAAGTTCCCTTACATCACCGGTCAGTACGGCGGCGCGGCATTCGTCGTCATCTACCTGATCTGCCTTGTTCTTCTTGGTCTTCCGATCATGGTCATGGAGTTCTCGCTCGGCCGCGGTAGCCAGAAGAGCATCGCCGGATTGTTCGAGGAACTGCAGCCGAAGGGCGCGCACTGGAATTGGTTCAAGTGGGTCGCCATTGCCGGCAACTATCTGCTCATGATGTTCTATGCGATGGTCGCGGGTTGGCTGGTCAACTACTTCTTCAAGACGGTGACGGGCCAGCTCGAAGGCATCACGGCCGAGCAGTCGATTGCCATCACCGGCGAGATGATGTCGAGTCCCTTCGAAATGGTCATCTGGCTCGTCGTTGTGTGGGCTATCGGCCTCACCGTCTGCAGTTTCGGTGTGCGCCGTGGCGTCGAGCGCGCTTCGAAGATCTTCATGATCGGACTGATGATACTCATCGTCGTTCTCGCCATCCGTTGCTGCACGCTTCCTGGCGCAGAAGCCGGTTTGGAATTCTACCTGAAGCCCGATTTCGGTGCGCTTTTCTCAAGCATCAGCAGTTTCGGTGAAGCGGCGAATGCGGCGCTTGGCCATTCGTTCTTCACCTTGTCGGTCGGCATCGGCTCCATGGCAATCTTCGGCAGCTATCTGTCGAGGAGTCGCAGGCTCATGGGCGAAGGCATCTCGGTTGCCGCGCTCGACACGCTTATCGCACTATCCGCCGGTCTTATCATCTTCGCTTCGTGCTTCGCGTATGGCGTTAATCCCGATGCAGGTCCGACGTTGGTGCTGCAAACGCTGCCGTGCGTTTTCGCGCAGATGGAGCTTGGACGCCTGTGGGGCTCGCTGTTCTTCTTGCTGATGAGCTTTGCGGCACTTTCGACCGTCGTTGCCGTGTATGAGAACATCATCTGCTTCGGTATGGACGAATGGGGTTGGAGCCGTCGCAAGTCCATTTGCATCAACGGTCCTTTGGTCCTCGTGCTCTCCATTCCTGCTGCACTCGGTTTCAACGTATGGGCAGATGTGCAGTTCGGCATGTTCGGCAGCATCATGGATTTGGAAGACTTCCTTGTATCGAACAACATCCTGCCGATCGGCAGCTTGATCTTCGTACTGTTCTGCACGTGGAAGAACGGTTGGGGTTGGGAGAATTTCTTAGCGGAAGCAGATCAAGGCCAAGGCCCCCGATTCCCGCGTTTCATGTATGGGTGGCTTAAGTTCGGCGCGCCCGTGCTCATCATCCTGATTCTCGTATTGGGGTGGATACCGAAGTTCGTATCATGAAACTGATCGTTTCGGTTGAGTAATGTTGGTATCGGGCGCTTTTCGGGGCGCCCGATATACTATAATGACACTTGAGAAAACGGCAGCATGAGCCTGCCGAAATTTGAAGCCACCTTGCCCCGCAAGGCTTCCGAAAGAAGGAGGAAACCACATGAAATGGGTATGCAAAGTATGCGGTTACATCTATGAAGGCGAGCAGCCGCCGGAAGAGTGCCCCGTCTGCCACGCGCCTGCCAGCATGTTCGAGAAAATCGAGGGTGAGCTGAAGCTCGCTGCCGAGCATGAGTACGGCATCTATGCGAAGACCGTCAAGGACAATCCGGACATCGACGACGAGACGAAAGCCTATATCTTTGAGCAGCTGAAGGCGAACTTCAACGGCGAGTGCTCAGAGGTCGGCATGTACCTGTGCATGGCGCGCATCGCGCACCGTGAGGGCTATCCGGAAATCGGCCTGTATTGGGAGAAGGCCGCGTTCGAAGAGGCTGAGCATGCCGCGAAGTTCGCGGAGCTGCTGGGCGAAGATCTTGAGCCGAACATGAAGGCTGACACGAAGGCGAATCTCGCATGGCGCGTTGATTGTGAATACGGTGCAACGCAAGGCAAGTTCGATCTCGCTGCATGCGCGAAGAAGAACGGCCTCGACGCTATTCACGACACCGTGCACGAGATGGCGCGCGATGAGGCCCGCCACGGCAAGGCGCTCGAAGGCTTGCTGAAGCGTTACTTCTAATACGCACTACATATCAGTTGCAAAAGGGGCGAGGGCGTAAGTCGCTCGCCCCTTTCGCTTTCTAGCGTCTTGGGCGGATGATGATTCCCGTTCGCTCAGATGCCCTTCTCGGCTTCCTCGTGCATGCCTAGCAAATCGGATAGGTGGAACAGCGTTGTCAGGTTGATGCGAACTTTCGGGTCGTCGAAGTCGACTCGCTCTCTTTCGGAGATTGACGAGATTCTGTTGAGTACCGTGTTCCGATGCACGCCGAGCGCCTCCGCCGTTGCCGACACGTTGCATTCGTGCTTCAGATAACTGCGCAGCATTTCAGTGTCGCTCGGGTGTTTTTGGCGGTCTTGGTCGATGCGTGCCAAGACGCTTGCATCCAGACAGAATTGCAAGAAACGTATATCGCGCTCATCGCTGAAAAGCAGATAATCGAACAGACTGTTCTCGAACCTGAAGAACGGATCGTCTCGATCAAGCCGGTCATGTGCAAGATACGGACGTCCCTTGCCGAATTTGAACGCGATCTCTGTTTGCTGTACGCCCCAATGAATATCTTGAAGATTGGTGAACGTGCCTGAGATGGCGATGTTTACGAACGAGAGATCGAGCGAATTGATGAGCGTTTGCTCGATTGCATGCCACGTGCCATCTTGATTGTCTCGTGCGCATGCGAGCAGGTAAACGTAATGCTCTTGCGGAATCGCGAAGCAGCCGGGCATCTTCGCCGAGATTTGATGGGCAACGTATTCCAGGTTCTCCGTATTGTCGCCTGCGTTCTGGATGGCGTAGATGCGCGTGATCTCCTTGCCGGACATGCCAAGATTGCGCATCTGCTGCGAGATGACGCGCGCAGGCACGCGTTTGCCTCCGATAAGGTCGGCAAGGAATTGCGCGCCTTTCGAATAGCGTGCGTTTTCAAATGTCTGGCTGCGGCGGATATGCGCTTTGATGTGCGCCACCAAAATGTTGAACGTATCGAGCAATCCTTGCGAATAGGGTACCGTGTCGCAGGTCATGACCATCTGAATGAAATAGGCGCCATTGACCGTGAAGACATAGTTCATGATGGGATGTTTCGTGAACCCCTTTGCCGTGTAACGCGTTCTCGTCTGTGCCGACCATTTCGAGAACATGTTGTTCTTTCGGAAGATCGCAACAGCGTGCTCCCCGTGGAAACCGTTTCGAATGAGTTCGAGTGTGGCCGGATCATCAGTCGTCAGGTTGGTCGTATAGCCGATAAGGCGATACGCGGAATCCGTCATCGTGATGAGGTTGCCGAAGATGCTTGCCGAAAGATCGAGCATCAGCTGATAGCTTCCCCTGTCCGCAGAAACCCGATCGAGGTCGTGCTCCCACGACTCGATGGTTCGGATGCGCTTCTGCATCATTGCTGCGAAAGCCTCTTTCGAAAGCTCTGTCTGCACGATAAGCGTGTTCTCGCGAGTGAAACGAGAGGGAAGGGCTTCTGCATCTTTGCAGACGAGCATCGCCGCGATCGTTGGATTGAGCGATTGCAGCAGTTCGGGATCATCGCTTGCAAAAACGGTGTTCGATTCGAGAATCGCCTCCCATTCGCTTGTACAGGGAGGGAGCAGGACGATCCATTTTATGGGTTTCTGCTCGAAATGCCGATTAATGATGTTAGTGGAAAGAGGTTGTATCCAATCGAGGAGCATTCCTGCCGTTACCATCGTTGCTCTCCTTAATCCAGAAAACGGGCTTTTAACCTATCAAACTAGTAGTTGAACAGGTAAAATGTTTTTCGCTGCTTTAGTCGGCAATATGCCAACTCAATATGCAATAAGCACATTTTATCAAATAAAATTAAGCATAATGCCTATTAATCATCTATCTCTTCCTTCTCTACAATTCTCCATGAAGCGGTAAAGGGACGCAGGAGAAGAGGGGAATGAAACGGGAGATTTCCGCAGCTGAGGAGCAAGCTGGCAACGTGATGGATCAGCTTAAATGCGCTTCAGCGCGGGGAGACGTCAAGCGCCTGGTGCGCGAGTACGTGAAGATCCGTTTCTCTCTCGAAGACGAAGACCTTGATCTCAACTACTTCAATGCGCTCGGCCAGATGAGCATCGCGCGGACGACGGGGATGGATCCCGCCGAGGTGCTGGTTGCCGATCTGAGCGTGCGCTGCGATGGGGCGTCTTCGTCGATGACCAAGAAAATCCTTCTTCTGATTGCAATGAACCGCGAACTCCATCTGGGTATTTCGCCTGAGGAGTCGGTCGAGATCACAACGCTCGATGCGCTTATCGATCGCGTGTGCGGCGTGCTGCTCGACTGTAAAGCACGTGGGTATTAAACGCGCTGCATGAAGCGGCGCGTTATGTAGATAGGAATCTACAGGCAAGGAGAGGAGCAACAATGGATTTCAACATTAAGAAAGGCAAGGACATCAAGCTGAACGTCCGTCCGGTGACGGTTTGCGTATATCACGAATACGTTTTCGAGGGTCCATGCCGTTTCGGTACAGGCGACCAGCTGACGAAGGAATACGACCTGATGCACGCCAACGAGCTGCATCATGCATTCGTCGAAGGCGTCAAGGAGAATCTGGGCACCATCGATTACGTGAACGTGCTCGACCCCGTTTTCATCATGCGCGATGAATCCTTCCCGGTTAAGGACGAGATGCTCGCGGAGATGGCGAAGGACGTCGATGACGTCGATTTGTATTTGGTGAACATCTTCCCCTTCGGCGTCGACTTCCTCCTGGAGTTCCAGAAGCGCTACAACAAACCGATGGCGCTTTTACACTTCGGCAGCAACGATGCCATCTTCATGTCGGCACTGCGTGCCCGCGGTTATGAGGCCTACTGCTGGTACACCTACGCGGATGCTCCGCGTACGCTCAAGGTGCTTCGCGCCCGCAAGGTCATGAAGAATACGCGCATTTTGGCGCTTCCGCGCGCGAATTCGACGATTTCTGTCAGCGCATGCGATTCCTTCCTCGATCATAACGAGGTGACGAATCGTCTCGGCATCGAATTCCGTTACTACAACATGCATGAGTTCCTCGACCAGACGCAGATGGTAGACCCGAGCAGCAATCCGACGCTTCCTGGCCGCAAGATGGACAACATCAACGAAGAGGATGCGAAGGAAATCACTGCGATTGCCAAGAAGCTCATGGACGATGCCGAAATCGTCGACATCGACGAGCAGGCCGTCTTCAATTCGGTAAAGGCAAATTATCTCGCTCAGAAGCTCATGGCCAAGCTCGATTGCAACGCTTTCACGGCACCGTGCCCGGATATGTGCGCGACCCGTCGTCTGAACCAAGAGCAATTCACGCTGTGCCTCAACCATTCACTCAACAACGAATGCGGCATCTGCTCCGCATGCGAGTACGACATCTCGGCTCTGGCTGCCATGATCCTTCTGTCGAATCTGTCGTTCAGCGCTCCGTACATGGGCAACACCTCGCTTGCCAAGATGAATGCCGAGGACAAGGTCGTTACGTCGCCTCTGCTCAAGAAGGACAAGGACGGCTTCGAGCGCATCACGGAGAATCTGGGTGAAGTCGGCGGCATCGGTTATACCTTCCATGCCACGCCGAATCGCAAGCTCAAGGGCTTCGATGCCGATGAGTCCGTCTATGCATTGCGTCCGTTCGCGATGGGCGGCCGTTGGGGCGCCACCATCCGCTATGACTTCAACCAGGACATCGGTCAGACGGTTACCATGTGCCGTTTCGATCCAACGTGCTCCAAGCTCTTTGTCGCACGCGGTGAGATCGTTGCCGGCGCTGGCTACACCACCGAGAACTGCACCGAAGGCGTGTTCTACAAGGTTTCCGATGGCAAGAAGTTCTTCGAAGGCGCGCTCCAGGTCGGCAATCACATCCCGCTGGTTTATGGCGATGTGTACGACATGGTCGTCGACTTCGGCAAGCTGATGGGCCTCGAGGTTATCGAGTGCGCATAATGCGCCTCGCCGCGCCGGGGGTCAGCATGTCGCGGGTGGGGTAGGGATCCCGCACAGCGAAAACCCCTTGAGCGCATGTTGTATCGGTTCTAAGCGCATCTTTACATGCGCTGGACATTTGGAAAAGCCCTTGCCGCACTCCAATCACCCCCCTGCGGCAAGGGCGCATGAAGAAAGGTGAATTACCATGATCGAGCAAGCAAAAGATATCAAGCTCAACGTTCTTCCGCTCGAGCTGTTCTGCGAGCATCTGTACTACTATGAGGGACCTTGCCGTTTCGGTAGCGGCGAGGCTCTCGAGCCCGGCTACGACAAGGTTGCCTTTGCCAAGCGCGCGAAGAGCTTTGTCGAAGACATCAAGGCGCATGTTCCCGAAGGCGTCAACGTGATGGATCCCGTGCTGTTCCATCGTACCGACGACTGGGACGAGCCCGAAGAGCAGTGGCGTGCGATGGAAGATGCCGTCAACAAGGCTGACGTCGTCGTTCCGATGGCGGGCGCTGGTGTGCAGGACCTTGGCCTGAAGTTCGCTATGCGCTTCAAGAAGACCATGTGCTACTGCCCTGCTTCCGGCCAGTTCAATGTTCCCGACGTTCCCGCCGGTATCGCTGCACGCCATATGGATGTCAAGTGCTATTCCGAGTACCGCTGGGAGGATTTCACGCTGCGCATGACCGCGCTGCGCGCCAAGAAGATCCTTGCACGTACGAAGTATCTGTGCGTCACGCGTTTTGACGGCCGCACGGGTGTAAGCCGTCCTGACTCCTTCTCGAGCCTTGACCAGATTACCGAACGCTTTGGTACGACTTTCCATTTCGTCAACCTGCATGAGTTCATCGACTGCATGAAGGAAGCCACGCCGGAGGGCAATTACACCACGCCTGGTCGTAAGACTCCGAACGTCGATGCCGAAGACCTTAAGAAGGCTGAAGAGCTTTGCGATGAGCTGATCGGCGGTGCCGAGGAAGTGCGCATCGAGCGCGAGCTCATGATGCCGTCCGTCATCGCATATGTTCTGACCCGCAAGTTCATGGACCGCTTTGACTGCAATGCGTTCTCCATGCCGTGTCCCGATGCCTGCTCCACCAGGCGCATCAATCAGAACAAGTTCACGATGTGCCTCACCCATTCGCTCAATGCCGAGTGCGGTACGCCGTCTGCATGCGAGTACGATCTGCCGGCAGCCCTGTCAGAGCAAGCGCTCATTGCTGTGTCTGGCATGAGCCCTTACATGGGCAACACCTGCCCCATTCCCATGGTCGATGGCGCATTCAAGCAGGTCTTCGGTGCAACGAAGGAATCCCTTGCCGAGCTGGCGAAGGACTCCGATCTGCGCGAGCATCTGTGGATGACGCAGCATTCCGTTGCTCATCGCTGCCTGCCTGATCCGAACGAGCATGCACCATACAGCCTAGCTCCGTTCGCGTATGATCAGAAGTTCGGCGCTACCTTCCGTTATGACTTCGCGCGTGACAAAGGTGAGACCATTACGATGTGCAAGTTCTCGCCCGATGGCGCCAAGATGTTCATCGGCAAGGGCACGATCGTTGGTTCGAGCGGTCAGGATCGTGACAACTGCACGCAGCTGGTGTTCTATCGTCTGAACGACTCGCTTGCAGCCCATCGCGCACAGTGCGAGGTCGGCATTCACATCACGCTGGTCTATGGCGATTACACGAAGGAGCTTGTCGCTCTGTGCGAGACGCTCGGTGTAGAGCCGATGCTCGTTGACTAATCTCGACCGAGCATCGTTAATGCGGCTGGCTGCGTTGCCTGCAAGCGGCGCAGCCAGCCGAAAGAAAAAGCAGGTCAACTGTTTTATGTGCTGAGGAGGCGCATCGTGTCGAAGGAAAGCATACTTGCCAAGCAAAGGGCATCGCAGGCTCAGATAGATGCCATTCTCAACGATGCCTCGCTCACGTACGAATCGTTCCGCGAGCATGTGCGTACGTTCGTCATGTTGAAGTTCGCGCTTGGGCAGTCCGACTTCGAGCAGACCGACAACCTGAGCGAACTGGCGCAAATCAGCATCTCCAAAGCGCTTAAGATCTCGAAGGATTTGGTTGCCGACTACGAGGCAGGGGAGAACTGCGAGGGAGCGACATCGAGTGATGTGAAGCGTACGTTACTTTTGGTGAAACTCCAAAAGTCGCTTTCGGTTTCGCTCTCGTTGCAAGAGCTCATGCAAATCGAAACGCTGGAAGATGTTATCAGGCTAATGTGGCCGCATCTTCCGGTAGCGAATCGCCTGAACGAGCATCGGTCGGCGGCGTAACAGGAGTGTGACGCTGCGGATAGCACATCGACTTGCATTTGGAAAGTGCGGTGCAGCGTACACGTAGAAGACCAACGAACACGGAGTTTCATCGGGGGGATGAGAATCGTGGAGAATGGAACATCAGTTGCGCTTGAAAAGCGCACAATCAATCAACAGCAAGACGATATCGTCGAGGATTTCCTTTCCATAGGCGATCCGTTATCTCAGTATGAGTATCTTATCGAGTTCGCGACTGCATTACCGGCGCTAGACGAGGCATTCAAGGTCGATGAGAATCTCGTGAAGGACTGCCAATCGCGCGCATGGCTCGTGATGGAAAACTGCGCAGGCGCCCTTTCGATCAAAGCCGATTCCGATACGCTCATCGTGAGAGGTGTGCTCGAACTCCTCATCGAAGTGCTTGACGGCAGGCCTTTGCGCGAAGTTGCCGAAGCGGACATCTATTTCCCCGAAAAAGCCGAACTCATGACCACGTTCAGCGCATCACGCAGGCAGGGAATCGGTTCGATCATCGCTACGATCAAGCGATTCGCACAGCATGCGTGCGATGCTGCTTCTGAGGAGTGATTACGTATGCTTACTCCAGAGATGATTGCGTCTGATAATGATTGGGCCCCTGCTCGTACGCAGTTTCCCATCCTCGACCAGGAAGTTTTCAAAAATCCGCTTGCGTACCTGGACAATGCAGCGACGACGCAGATGCCGCTACGCGTTCTCGATACGATCAGGCACCACTATCTTGAGCAGAATGCGAATGTGCATCGCGCCACACATGAGTTGAGCGGGCGCTCGACGAATGCGTTCGAAGCCGCACGGGATACCGTTGCGCGTTTCATAGGTGCGAAATCGAGCAATACGATCATATTCACGCGAGGGACCACCGATTCCCTCAACATGCTGGCGCAGATGTTCGAGCAGAAATGGGGTGCATCGTTTTCCGTGTTGGTCAGCATGCTCGAGCATCATTCGAACTTCGTGCCGTGGCAGCAAGCGGCGCGTAGGGCTGGTGGCACGTTCGCGACGATTCCCCTTGACGCTCAAGGCGATATCGACCTTGAAGCTTATGTGAAGCTGCTTGACGAATCGCCTGTCGGCATCGTTTCGGTCGCGCACGTTTCGAATGTGCTTGGGACGGTCAATCCACTCGCACAGATCATCGGGATGGCACATCAGCGTGGATGGCTGGTTTCAGTCGATGCGGCGCAAAGCATCCGCCATGAGCACGTTGACGTTGCAGCTCTTGATTGCGATTTCCTGAGCTTTTCTGGGCACAAGACGCTTGGTCCAACGGGTATCGGGGTGCTGTATGGCAAGGAAGAGCTGCTCAACGAGCTGCCGCCCGTCGCATTCGGCGGCGAGATGGTCGATACCGTTCGTACGTCTGACACGACGTTCGAATCCGCCCCGCTGCGCTTTGAAGCGGGAACGCCGAACTACGTCGGTGCGATCGGTCTAGCTGCTGCTCTCGATTACCTTGAACTGCTTGGCAGGGATGTAGTCGCCGAGCGCGAGTATGCGCTTTTCGATTATGCCGAGCAGTGTCTTGAGGAGGTTCCCGGCGTACAGATTCTCGGAACGCCGCAAAAACGCGCAGGAGTGCTTTCGTTCTCTGTTGAAGGAGTCCACCCGTTCGATATCGCGACGCTCATGGATAAGATGGGGATTGCAATCAGGGCGGGGAACCAGTGCGCCCAGCCTTTGCTCAACGAAGTGTATTCGCTTAGCAGCGTTGCGAGGATTTCTCCTGCGTTCTATAACACGTTCGAAGAAATCGATAGGGCCATCGATGCTTTGGAGCGCGCGCTATCAATCTGCCGTTCGGCTTTGTAGTACGCGCCAGCACGGATCATCGTATTTCATAGATGCTTGCGGATTGCCATTTAGGTGCTTCTCCTGTCTGCGTTCGATGATGGCTATCCGAGCCATTGGGCAGACTTCTCCCTTGATTTGCATAGTGCCATGCGTGAGAATTCTGAGATAGTTACAAGAGTGGAAAGCTTCTTTTGAGCGAAGAGGCGCTGTTTCGCGGCGGTTCTCGCGACGAAGAAGATGAAGGATATGCTTGGATATGACGGACGCGTATGTCGCACATTCCGAGAAAGGACATCACAGATGGCAGATTTCAACGAAACGAAGTTCGATACATCCGATAGCGAATGCCCTTATGACGAGGAATACATGACGGCCGAGGCAACAGATGGCTTCGATGAGCGCCAGATTCGTGCGGCGTGCGAGGATGACGATGGGTATGATCCGTACTCTGACCGTACAGAAGTCACGCCCTTGTTCGAGCGAGACCCGTGGGACTAGCAAATCCCTTATGCGAGAAACGTGGTTCTTTGGATGGAACAATTGATGATTCTCGTTTGTGAATAATAGGGTTCAAAAGCTCATTTTCCCATGTCAATTGAGAAAAAACTCATTCTGGCAACAAGTTGATTAGTTTTGATAATTACTTGCGCAAAAACGCCAAAAGAGCGACAATGGAATGCGCAAGAAAAGCGCAATGCCGCATACGATTTTCTCGGGGCGTAAGCGGGATTGCGCATTTCCCGGAGGCATGATTCAGAAGGGGAGGATCGTGCTTTAACCGGAGACAACGGAGCGCAGCCAAGATTATCCACAAGGGGTAGTCTGGCTGCTTTTGCGTTTGTAAGACGGTCGTTCGCGTAAGCGAAGCGACCAAAGGGCTTGGTTGAAATGCTTTCGAGCATTCACGATAGTAAGCGAACTTTTATGAGAGGAGAGTTTATGTCGGAGAGAATTATCGACTGTGGTGACGGCACATTTAAGATGCGCACCTGTGTGTGGTCGCCTCCAGGAGACCATCCGGTAGGATGCGGTATGTATCTCACAGTCAAAGACGGAAAGGTCGTTGACGTTGAGGGTGATCCCGAGCATCCTATCACCAATGGTCGTCTGTGCGTTCGTTGCCTGACGCTTCCCGAGTATATCTACAACGATCGCCGCGTTATCTATCCTTTGAAGCGCGATCCTAAGGATCGTGGTAAGGATAAGTGGGAGCGCATCACTTGGGACGAGGCTCTCGATATCATCGAAGAGCGCGTCAACTACATCAAGGAGAACTATGGCGCTGAGGCCATCGTCGCCTTCCAGGGTACTGGTCGTGAGGCTACGCTGTACAAGACCCCGCTTGCCTATGCAGCGCTGGGTACCCCGAACAGCTGCTTCCCGATGTCTGGTGACTCCTGCTACGGCCCCCGTTGCTCCGTCGCCGACTTCATCCTGGGCGCTGGCTATCCCGAGCTCGACTATGCGGCGTACTTCCCGGATCGCTTCGACAACCCCGAGTGGGAGCTTCCGAAGTACATCGTCCTCTGGGGCAAGGATCCTCTGTTCAGCAATCCTGATGGCTTCTTCGGTCATGCGATCATCGA
The DNA here is from genome assembly GCA_030533105.1 of Eggerthellaceae bacterium. GTDB lineage: Bacteria > Actinomycetota > Coriobacteriia > Coriobacteriales > Eggerthellaceae > SIG42. Next base: position 8,258 of record JAUNJT010000010.1, on the reverse strand, counting down.
CCTGTACAAGCTCGGCTCCAAGTTCATCGTCATCGACCCGCGCGTCACTTGGTGCGCCGCTCATGCAGAGATTCATCTGCAGCTGCGTCCTGGCACCGACGCCGCTCTCGGCCTCGGCCTGATCAACGTCATCATCAATGAGGACCTCTATGATCATGACTTCGTCGAGAACTGGTGCTATGGTCTCGAAGAGCTCAAGGAGCGCGCTGACCAGTATCCGCTCGACAAGGTCGAGGAGATCACTTGGGTTCCCGCAGAGCTCATCCAGAAGGCAGCCCGTACGTTGGCAGCCAATCATCCGTCTTCGTTCATGTGGGGCCTCGCCATCGACACCAACGCCAATGGCACGCAGGCTGGCCACTGCTTCCTGAACATCGCCGCTCTGTTGGGCGACCTCGACGTTCCGGGTGGCGTGACGCTGGCAGTTCCGGCTTCCTTCATGGGCAAGTGGCGCTATGAGTGCTCCAAGGAGCTTCCTGAGGGCATGCTCGACAAGCAGATTACCGATAACGAGCAGTACAAGGGCTTCAAGGCCGCTCACCTGATCGCTCATCCTGACTGCATCCTCGACACCCTCGAGACTGGCGAGCCTTATCCGCTGAAGATGGCTTGGTTCTATGCCACCAACGGTATCGCCAACACCACCAATGCTCAGCCGAAGCGTTGGTACAACGCCCTGATGAAGATGGAATTCAACGTCTGCCAGGACACCTTCATGACCCCGACGGCCATGGGTATGTGCGACCTGTTCCTCCCGGTTGCCTCTGCAGCCGAGCATGACGGCATGGTCCTCCCGCACTTCGGCCGCAACACTCATATGGTCATGGCCATGAACAAGTGCGTCGACGTCGGTGAGACCAAGTCCGACCTCGAGATCGACTTCATCGTCGGCAAGCGCCTGAATCCGAAGGCTTGGCCGTGGGACAACGTCTCTGACTTCTTCACCGAGCAGCTGCACAACGGCGGCGTCGAGAAGACCTTCGAGGATCTTCGTGAAGAGGGCTGGTTCCATATGCCGTTCCAGTATCGTAAGTATGAGAAGGGCCTGCTCCGTCCTGACGGCGACGTTGGCTTCAACACCCCGACCGGTCTTGTCGAGCTCTGCTCGAGCCTCTATGAGGACTGGGGCGAGGATCCGCTGCCGTACTACGAGGAGAACAAGCTCACGCCGTATGCACGTCCCGATCTGATGGAGAACTATCCGCTGATCATGACGACTGGCGGCCGCGAGACCACGTCCTTCCATTCCGAGCATCGTCAGATCCCGAGCCTCCGCGCCATCATGCCGTGGCCGCTCGTTCAGATCAATCCCGAGACCGCGAAGAAGTATGGTATCGAAGATGGCGACTGGGTCTGCATCGAGAACCCGCTGAGCAAGGCCATCGAGAAGGCTCAGGTTACCGAGATCGTTCCGCCGCAAGTCATCCACTGCCAGCATGGTTGGTGGTTCCCCGAGCAGGACGGCGAGGCTCCGAACCTGTATGGCGTTTGGAAGTCCAACATCAACAGCCTTATCCCGCACCGCGCAATCGGTCGCATCGGCTTCGGTGCTCCGTTCAAGAACGTCGCTTGCAGAATCTTCAAGGTTGACGGCCTGAATGCACTCGGAACCCTGAGCCCCGACACCGAAGAGGGCGCAATCGGCACCGATCCCGCGAGCTTCGTCTCCACTCCGGAGCAAGCACGCGCTGCTCTCTATCCGAACGAGAAGAAGCAGGAATCCGTCATCGTCGGCGGCGTCGAGTGCTTCCCCGGTCTTGCCGAGGCTCCGTATGAGCTTCCTGGTCTGGTGCAGTGGGATGCCGAGAAGGGCGCTGGCTTCGTGAACGGTCATATCTATGATCCGAATACGCAGTGGGCACTTGATCCCGAGACCGGCACCTACTTCGACGCTTACACGGGTTATGCTTACGATGCGGAAGCAAACAACCTGGTCGATCTGGAGACCGGCAAGCGTTATGACCTGGCAACCCGCGAAGAGATTGCGTAAGGAGGCAGAAGATGAGCCAATATGCACTGCTTATTGATTACAAGTACTGCACCGGCTGCCACGTCTGCGAAGTGAGCTGCCGTAAAGAGCACGACATCCCGCTGGACGAGTGGGGCATCAAGCTCAACGAGATGGGCCCGAAGAAGCTCAGCAATGGCAATTGGATTTGGGACTATGTTCCGGTTCCGTCCGAGCTGTGCGACCTCTGCGCTGATCGCGTTGCCGAGGGCAAGAAGCCGCGTTGCGTGCATCATTGCCTGGCTGCTTGCATGGAACTCATCCCCGTGGAAGAGGCTGGCGCAAAGCTTGCCGAGCACGGTGCGAAGACCGTCGTCTACATGCAGTAATATGCTGATTCAACTACTCGCTTCATAATGGGCGAGTAGTGAGAAAGCAAAAGGATCGGCCCCCGAAAGGGGGCCGATTTTTTTATCGAATCATTGATGTGCGAAGACTAGTCTTTGTCGGATTTCTTAGCTTTCTTCTCCTTCTTCTTTTTGCCCTTCTTGGCATTATCAGCAATGGCTGCCTTTGCCTTTTCGACCGCCTGCTCATCTTCGGGGTCATCGCCAACAAGACGCGCGCGATACGCGGGGAATTTCTCGAGCTCATCGGCAGACAGCACAGGATACTGCGGATCGATTTCCTCAAGCGCATCTATGATCGCTTCGCTGACCAACCAACGGGCAACCCACTTTTGATCAGCGGGAATCACGTACCACGGTGCGCATTCGGTGCCAGTGCCTGCAATCATGGATTCATATGCCTGCATGTATTTCGGCCACAGGTCGCTTTCATCCACGTCTCCGATGGAAAACTTCCAATTCTTTTCCTCCTCATCGATGCGCGCGATGAAGCGGTTCGCCTGCTCTTCTTTGCTGATGTTCAAGAAGATCTTCACGAGGCGATATCCGTTTTCGAACAGATACTCCTCGAAGTTATTGATTTGCTTGAAGCGCTTTGCGAAGAACTCATCTTCGCTCATATCGAAGCAACGCTTGGGCCATTTGTAGCCCTTCCACATCTCATGGACGCGCACGACGAGCACATCCTCGTAGTGGCTGCGATTGAAGATGCCGATTTTGCCACGCTCGGGCAATCCGAGGATGCAGCGCCAGAGGTAATCATGTGCGAGTTCCGTCTTGCTCGGCGTTTTGAAATTGACGACATTCACGCCCTGGGGATTGACGCCGCTCATGACATGCTTGATGGCTCCATCTTTGCCTGCGGCATCCATGGCCTGTATGACGACGAGAACGCCTTCGGTGCCTTGCGCGTAGAGCTTGTCCTGCAACTCTGCGATGCGCTCGGTGTTCTCGGCGAGCATCTTCTCGAACTGCGCCTTCTGATCCTTGCTGATCTCCTTCGATGTGGGGAAATCGCTCAGAGAGAACGCGCCGTTGCCATCGTAGCGGAATGCATTCACGTCCATGGTTGTGCTCCTTTCTGCGTTGTGGGTTTTTATGCTTCAGAGTACATCGCGCAATTCAGCGGCGTTTCGTAGACCTCGATCTTGCTTACTGGGAATCCCGCTTCGGCGAGCTTGCCGTAGAAATAGCGTGCGAGATTCTCCGTCGTGGTGCGGAAAGGCAGGAAGGTGAGGCGGAACGTTTCTGCTTCGAGTGCGTCGATGGTCGCTTGCGCGAGAGAACCCTCCTCGACGAGGAAGGTGTGGTCGAAGCGCTCGGTCAGCTCACGAACCGCGGCCTTGAAATCCTTGAAGTCGATGACCATGTCCTTGTTCGTGCCCTCGGTCTGGAGTTGGTCGGTGGCGATATAGGCAACCACGCGCCATCTGTGCCCGTGGAGGTTCTCGCATTTGCCATCGTAATCGGTCAGGAAATGCGCCGAATCGAAGCTGCTTTCGGTTTTGAGTTCGTACACGTCTTTTCTCCATTCTCCGTGTCGTGCGATTACCCTAGTATCTTAGTTCATAGACGGCTTTTTTCAATGGTTAGCATGCGAAAGCTAGTTATAATAACTTAATTGTTGAAAGTTAGCGTTAGGAGACATTCATGGCTTTCTATTATGACGAACCGTCTCGGACATTCAACGAATATCTGCTCGTTCCCGGGCACACTCCGTCAACATGCGTTCCCTCCGCGGTGAGCCTTAAGACTCCACTTGTCAAGTATCGCAAGGGCGAGGAGGAATGCCCCATCACGCTCAATATCCCCATGGTGTCCGCTATCATGGCGTCGGTGTCGGGCGACAGGATGGCGGTTGCGCTCGCAACCGAAGGCGGCCTTTCGTTCATCTACGGTAACCAGACTATCGAGAGCGAAGCGGCTATGGTCGCACGCGTGAAGAATTACAAGGCCGGTTTTGTCGAGAGCGATGCGAATCTGTCTCCAGACATGACGCTGAACGATGTCGTTGAGCTTAAAGAGCGCTTCGGGCATTCCACGATGCCGGTGACGGACGACGGTGGCCCTCATGGCAAGCTCCTCGGCGTGGTCACGGGTCGCGATTATCGTTTGAGCCGCATGGATGGCACCGAGAAGGTCTCCGACTTCATGACGCCGCGCGAGAAGCTCATCGTGGGTTATGCCGATACATCGCTCAAGGAAGCCAACGATATCATCTGGGATCACAAACTCAATTCGCTTCCACTCGTTGATGCAGACGACCATCTGATGTACATGGTTTTCCGCAAGGACTACGATTCCCACAAATCCAATCCCAACGAGATGCTCGACGAGCACAAGCGCTACATGGTGGGTGCGGGCATCAACTCGCGCGACTATGCCGAGCGCATTCCCGCACTGGTCGAAGCAGGCGCCGATGTGCTGTGCATCGATAGCTCCGAAGGCTTTTCCGATTGGCAGAAGATCACCATCGACTGGGTGCGCGAGCACTACGGCGATGCGGTCAAGATCGGTGCCGGTAACGTGGTCGATGCCGAAGGGTTCCGCTTCCTTGCCGAAAGCGGCGCGGACTTCGTCAAGATCGGCATCGGCGGCGGCAGCATCTGCATCACCCGCGAGACGAAGGGCATCGGTCGCGGTCAGGCGACAGCGGTCATCGAGGTTGCCAAGGCACGCGACGAGTACTTCAAAGAGACGGGCATCTACGTTCCCATCTGCTCCGATGGCGGCATCGTGTACGACCATCACATCTCGCTCGCGTTGGCCATGGGTGCCGACTTCTGCATGCTCGGCCGTTATTTCGCGCGCTTCGATGAGAGCCCGTCTGCCAAGGTCATGGTGAACGGCACGTACATGAAGGAATACTGGGGCGAGGGAAGCGCTCGCGCGCAGAACTGGGCGCGCTACGACCTCGGTGGCAAGAAGAACCTGCATTTCGAGGAGGGCGTCGACAGCTATGTCCCGTATGCGGGTGCCCTGAAGGACAACGTCGAGCTTACGTTGGCAAAGCTCAAGGCAACGATGTGCAACTGCGGCGCTCTTTCGATTCCCGAATTGCAAGAGAAGGCGAAGCTTACGGTCGTGAGCCCCACAAGCATCGTCGAGGGTGGTGCGCATGACGTGCTGCAGAAGGATAAGAACCCGTACGCATCGAACGTTGCGGGCTAGTGTGAGAAAGAAAGAAAGTTAGGAGATTAGGCTGTGGGTGGTTTTTTCGGAGTCGCTTCAAAGCAAGACTGCATGCTGGATACGTTCTTCGGAACCGATTACCATTCTCATCTTGGAACGTATGCGGGAGGCATGGCGGCATGGGATAGCGAAATCGGCCTGCAACGGCGCATCCATGGTATAAAGAACGCTCCGTTCCGCACGAAGTTCGAAACGATTTTCGATGAGATGAAGGGGACCTCCGCTATCGGCTGCATCAGCGACACGTTCCCCGAGCCGCTGTTAATCCGCTCGAAGCTCGGTGCATTTGCCATCTGCACGGTTGGTGTCATTAACAATGCGGCTGATTTGACGAAGATCTGCCTCAACGACAGCAATACCACCTTTGATGCGATGACGGGCGGAAAAGTCAACGATAACGAGTTGGTTGCCGCGCTCATCAACCTGGAAAAAGATTTCACCTCGGGCGTCAAGAAAGCGCAAGAGCTCGTCGATGGCACCCTGAATCTGCTCATCCTTACCAACACCGGATCGCTGATCGTCGCACGCGACAAAGCCGGTCGTCTTCCAGTGCACGTGGGGAAGAACGAGGACGGTTTCGCAGTGTCATCCGAGCCATTCGCTTTCCAAAAACTTGGTTTCGAGGATTTCTACGAGTTGGGTCCTGGCGAAATCGTCGAAGTGACGGCTGATGGCCTTGAGCAGCTTGCCGCTCCTGGATGCAAAAAACATATCTGCGCATTCCTGTGGAGCTATTACGGTTATCCCACGTCATCCTACGAGGGGGTCAATGTCGAGGTCATGCGGTATCGCAACGGTCGCATCATGGCTCAGACCGATGCCGAGCGCCATCCCGACATGCATATCGATTACGTTGGCGGCGTGCCCGATTCGGGTACCCCGCATGCTATCGGGTATGCCAACGAAAGCGGCACGCCGTTCGCGCGCGCATTCATCAAGTATTCCCCGACATGGCAGCGCAGTTTCATGCCGCAAACGCAGGCAGATCGCGACAAAGTCGCCAAGATGAAGCAAATCGCCGTGCCCGACCTGATCAAGGACAAGGATTTGCTGTTCGTCGACGATTCCATCGTCCGCGGCACGCAGCTGCAGGGCACGGTGCAATTCCTTTTCGACAACGGTGCGAAGTCGGTTCACATGCGTAGCGCCTGTCCGCCTATCATGTTCAGCTGCAAGTACCTCAACTTCTCGCGTGAGACCACCGACATGGAGCTTATCGCGCGCCGCGTTGTTCACGAGCTTGAAGGCGAAGAAGGCGAGCAGTATCTCGCGGAATACAGCGACGGCTCAACCGAGCGCGGCCGCGCACTGCGCAAGGCGATTTGCGAGAAACTCCACTTCGATTCTCTCGAATTCCAGTCTTTGGAAGGCGTAGTCGAGGCTATTGGACTTCCAGAATGCGATTTGTGCACCTATTGCTGGACGGGTAAGGAATAATTGTTGGTTACAAACCGCTCGCGCGGTGTAATAATACATAGTGAAGGATGGCCCATTCTTTTGGGCCGATAGAAACATGAGAGGAGCATATATATGAGTGACGTGAACCTTACTGATGTGTTTGTCGACTATGTGTGCGACACCAAATGGGAGGACCTCGATGACGTGACGATCGACCGCGTGAAGTGCCGTCTGATCGACTCGTTCGGTGTTCTCGCAATCGGTCATACGTCTCCCGACACCGACGCAACGGTTGCCTTGCTTCAGAAGGCTGGCGGCGCTGAGGAGTCCACGGTTGCAACGTATGGCAGCAAGATTCCGATGGCCCAGGCTGCTTTCGCAAACAGCATCCTCATGCGTTCGTATGACTTCGAGTGCATCGACGCTGAGGCGCTCAATGATGACGAGGGCAACACCGCGGCTCACATCTCCGGCACGACGGTTCCGGCAGCTCTGGCTGTCGCCGAGGCGCTTCATGCTTCGGGCAAGGACCTCATGCTCGCTCTTATCTTGGGCGACGACGTGACCACGCGTGCGCTGTGCTCCACGGGCTTCTCGGTCCATGACTGCTTCGATGGCAACGGCACCGCAAACATTCTTGGATCCACGGTTGCCGCTGGCAAGCTGCTCGGGCTCAGCAAGGAAGAGATGAAGGGCGCATTCTCGCTCGGCATCAACCAGATGTCCGGCACCATGCAGAACGTCTTCGAGAAGAAGATCACCTTTAAGGTCCCGATCGCTCTGTCCGCTCGTGCTGGCGTGTTCGCGGCACAGCTCGCCACCTGCGGTTTCGGTCCCTGCCTGAATGACTCGATGAACGGTCCGCGCGGCATGTTCCAGATGTTCTATTCCAATCCGACTCCCGAGAAGATGCTCACCAACCTCGGCACGCGCTTCTATGCAGACGCCGTCATCAAGCCGTGGCCGGCATGTCGTGCAACCCATGCCTCCATCGACGCAACGCTGCAGGCATGCGCTGGCAAGACCTTCACGGCCGACGATATCGAGGCCGTCGAGCTCCATGTTGCCCCTGGCATCAAGAGCTTCGTTGGTCAAGGCTTCGTGTTCGGTATGGACAAGAGCTATCAGGGCGCTTTCAGCATCGACTTCCTGTGTGCAACCGCAATCCTGCGTGGCGCTGTGACTCCGCTGTACGAGCAGCCTGAGTACATGACCGATCCTGCTATCGGCGCCATCCTCGAGAAGCTCACGATCTTTGACGACCTGCCCAAGGCTGGCGACGTTTCTCCTGCCGAGTGCGTCATCAAGCTTGC
>JAUNJT010000052.1 GCA_030533105.1 Eggerthellaceae bacterium | reverse complement strand
TCGATAGGCATAGTATCAGCCCCTTTCGTTTCTTCCATCCGGACTGTAACCGTTGGCCCCGGACTTGAACCGGTGTCCACCGTGCGCTCCTTGAGCATGCGCGCTGCATTGAACGCAACGGGTCGCGGGCTTGCCTTTTGGCGCATCGCCAAACTGCTTACCGCCAGTGGGGAATTCCACCCCGCCCTGAAACTGGGGGCTATTGTAACGCTCTTATGCGCGTTTGTGAAACTGAATTTGCCCGACGGGCCGCTAGCTCTTTTTCGGGAAGAAGTCCGCAAGCTCTTCTTCGGGTGCGGGCTTCGTCAAAAGCGAGCCTACCACCATGCCGATGAGCGCAACGGTCACGCCGAGGACGATCTGGTGCATGTCGAAGAGCTTGAAACCGAGGCCCATGCTGATGCAGTACGCCGCCACACCGGCGACCATCGAGCAGAGCGCTCCCGCCTTGGTCGCCCGCTTCCAGAACAGGCCCATGACGAACACCCACACGAACGCGGTTTCGAGGCCGCCGAATGCGAACATGTTGATCTTCCAGATGACCGATGGCGGCACGAGCGAAAGCACGAACACGATGACGCCGATGACGAGCGTGATCGCCTGGCTTCCCCACGCGATACCCTTCGGGTTGATCTTTTGCCCGTAGTGCTCGCGATGGGCGATGAACAAATCCTTGATGATGGTGGATGAGCTTGCGATGAGCAGGCTCGACACCGTCGAAATCGATGCAGCGATCGGTCCGACGATCGCTATGCCCGCAAGCCATGCTGGCAGGCTTTTCACGATGGCAGCAGGAATGATGTTGTCAACGCTGTTGCCGTACGCGGATAAATCTTCCGTGAGGATGCCTGCCGAGAGCACGCCGAGCGAGGTGGCAACGATCATCATGAAACCGATGACAACCGTACCGATGATCATGGCGCGGGAAAGCGCTTTCGTGTTCTTCGCACCGATGCAACGCACCATCGATTGCGGCAGGCAGAACGTGAACACGCCGACCAAGAGCCACTGCGTGAAATACAGAGTCCATGGCATGTTGCCGTCGCTGAAGGGCTCGAGCATCTCGGGATGGTTCGTTTCGATGGTAGCCATCACGGCGTCATAGCCGCCGCCAGCATTGAGAATACCGCCCGCGATGACGACCAGCCCGAGCAGCATGACGATACCGCACAAGGCATCCGACCACGCCACCCCACGGAAGCCGCCGATGGTGGTGAAAAGGATCGCCGTGATACCGAAAATGACAAGACCGGTGGTGTAGCTATAACCCGTAACGGATTCGAAGAGCTTCGCGCCTCCGACGAATTGGGCGATCATCGTCGTCGCGAAGAACACGACGATGATGGCAGCAGCGACGATGGCAAGTGCGTTCGAATTGTATCTGCGCCTGATGATATCGATGATGGTGACCGCGTTGATGCGGCGGCTGATGAGCGCGATTTTACGACCGAGAATGCCATACAGGAGGAACAAGGCCGTGACCTGCACAACCGCCATATACACCCAACCCCAACCGATAGACCAAGCTTGGCCAGGGCCGCCAACGAAACTCGACACGCTACCATACGTGGCAACCGTCGTCATGGCGAGCACGAAACCGCCAAGGCTACGATTGCCAATGTAGTATTCCTCGATGAAGCTATTGCCTTTAGCGCCCTTGAGCGCACGGCGACGCAGCACGACGGCCATCGCGACCGCGATGATCAGAAAGATGATAACCGGCAGAAGACTCGCGATACCGAGCGAGCTTGCAGTTTGCGCGCCCACGTTATCCATGGTGCACCTCATCAGCGATGCCGGTCGCATCCTCCTCGTCTTCCAAGCTGAAGTCTTTGAACAAGCGTGCAAGGACAACGCTGCAGATGATGGCGGCGATCCATGTTCCGAACAGGCCGCCTATCACCCATAAGGGCACGTGGAAAACCTGAATGTCGAGACCCGCGAGACCGAATCCGCATGCAAGCCACACTATGACGACGAACGCAAGCGCGCCAAGCGTCATCAACGCTTCGCGGTTCGTCTGGCGTAGTTTATCCCCGTAATTCATTCGTCTTCATCCAGGCCGAGCTTCTTATCCCAGTCGGTTTCACTGAGCTTCTGGGCTGCTCGCGTGCTTGCTTCGCCAAGTTTAGAAAGAATGCCTCCTGTGGTCTTCTTCGTTACCACAGTCAGTTTTTCAGTCGCGACTTCGGCTTTCTCTTCGATCGCTGAGATCTCACGGCCGCTGAACGTACGCTGCCCGCGTGCCGCGAGCGTCGCGCCGCCCACTGCCATAAGCGACGTGGGCGCGATGGGAACGACAACCAGGGGAACAGCAGCAGCCGCGAGCGTGGCTCCGGCAACCATTTGAGCTGCACCTTTGATCTTGTCCTCTACAGGAATATCCGGTTTTTCGGGCACAACATAATCATCGATGTTGATTTGATGCGCGCCTTCGGCATACATCTGGGCAGGCAGCACGTCGGCAGCCGCAAAGGACTCTACTTGTTCGAGCAGCTTCTCGAAAGACGGCTTGGTCTCTACTTGCGCGGGCATCTCGTCGTCTTGCGCAATGGGCTCGTCAAAGCACAGAGCATCCTCAAGAGCAGGTAGCCCTTCGTTTGGCGAATCGTTGTCGAACGCGTCAAGATTCGTTACGTGCTCGTCTGCCATGTTGCCTCTCAATCAACGTGGTCGGATCGTCGCGGTTCGCACATCTTAATCGTCTGGATTGCCTGTTGCAAGCGCGCTTACGTGGTCTCCTTCGCTCACATCCATGACCCTAACGCCTTGCGTGGAGCGGCCGAGTTTGCTGATGCCCTTCACGGGCGTGCGCACGACCACACCGCCCTCGGTGATGATCATCGCTTCATCGAACTCGTTGACTATGCGCATGACCACGAGCTGACCTTTCTTTTCGGTCATCGTGATGGTGAAGACGCCCTGGCCGCCGCGATGGTGCTCAGGATATTCCTCGATAGCGGTTCGTTTGCCGTAGCCTTTATCGGTGATGACGAGCAGCTCGGTTTTCGGTTTCGCGATTTCCATGCCGAGAACTCGAGAGCCTTCTCGCACCTTCATGCCATGAACACCCGTAGTGTCGCGACCCATCGCGCGAGCTTCGCTCTCGTCCCACAGGATCGCCTTGCCATCGGAAGAGACCATGACGATCTTGTCGCCCTTCGAAACGCGGCGCACCGCGATCAGGCGATCGTCCTCTTTAAGGTTGATGGCGATGAGACCATCCCTGCGCGTACGGTCGTAAAGGTTCATGGAAGTCTTCTTCACCATTCCCTGTTCCGTCGCGAACATCAAGAACTCGTCCTTGGGGAAGTCCTTGGTCGAGATGACGGCCGCGATCTTCTCGTCCTTTTTGAGTTGGAGAAGGTTGACGATCGCGGTGCCTCGCGCATGGCGCGTTGCCTCGGGAATCTCATATACCTTAAGCCTGTAGACCAATCCGAGCGTGCTGAAGAAGAGCATGTAATCATGCGTGCTGGCAACGAAGAGCTGATCGACGAAGTCCCCATCCTTGAGGTTTACACCCTGCAGGCCCTTGCCGCCGCGCTTCTGAGCACGATACGTGGTGACGGGAAGGCGCTTGATGTAGCCCGCACGCGTTACCGTGACCGCCATGTTCTCCTCCGCGATCAGATCTTCGACGTTGATCTCCTTCGCATCGGCAGCGAGCTTTGTCTTACGAACCGTGCCGAATCTCTTCTTGACTTCCATCAGCTCATCTTTGATGATGTCGCGCACCAAATCGATGTCAGCGAGAACCGCCTTGTAGAAGTCGATCCTCTTCCGCAACTCGGCGAGCTCGTTCTCGATCTTGTCGCGCTCGAGACCGGTAAGCCTTCTCAGCTTCATCTCAAGGATGGCATCGGTCTGTTTCTTGGAAAGGCCGAACCGCTCCATCAAGCGCTTGGAGGCCTCTTGATCGGTCTGAGAGCTGCGAATGATCTGGATGACTTCGTCGATGTTGTCGAGAGCGATGATGTAGCCATCGAGGATATGAGCGCGTTCCTCTGCCTTGTTGAGCTCGTATTGCGTGCGGCGGATGATGACATCTTCTTGATGGAGGATGTAGTAATGCAGCATTTCCTTGAGCGTCAGCACGCGCGGAACGCCATCGACCAAGGCGAGCATGATGACGCCGAAGCCGACCTGCATGTTCGTATGCTTATAGAGCTTATTGAGTACGACCTGGGGAATCGCGTTGGCTTTCAGGTCGATGATGATGTCGATGCCATGTCGGTCCGCACCGTCGTGGATGTTGCTGATCTCCGGCAGCTTCTTCTCGCGTACGAGCTCACCGAGACGCTCGAGGAGCTTTTGGCGATTAACCTGGTAAGGAATCTCTTTGACGATGATGGAATAGCGACCGTTCTTCTTCTCTTCGATTTCGCACTTGGAGCGGATGGTGATAGATCCGCGACCCGTGGTGTATGCATCAACGATGCCTTGTCGACCCATGATCAAGCCACCGGTCGGGAAATCGGGTCCGGGCAGAACCGTCATCAATTCCTCAACCGTCGCATCGGGGTTATCGATAAGCATGCACACTGCATCGATGGTCTCACCGAGATTATGCGGCGGGATGTTCGTTGCCATACCGACCGCGATGCCTGCCGATCCGTTTACAAGAAGGTTTGGGAAGCGAGCTGGCAGAACCGTCGGCTCCTCAAGGCTTTCATCGTAGTTCGGTTGGAAATCCACGGTTTCCTTGTCGAGGTCGCGCAGAAGCTCCATCGCTGCTTTGTCAAGACGGGCTTCCGTGTAACGCATGGCAGCCGGGCTGTCGCCATCGATGCTGCCGAAATTGCCGTGGCCATCGATTAACGGAACGCGCATCGAGAAGGGCTGGGCAAGACGCACCATGGTGTCATATACGGCGGCATCGCCATGGGGATGGTACTTGCCGATAACGTCGCCGACCGTACGCGCTGATTTCATATGAGGGCGATTCGGCGTGTAGCCCGACTCGTTCATCGCGTACAGGATGCGCCTATGGACGGGCTTCAGACCGTCTCGCACATCCGGAAGAGCGCGCGACACGATGACGCTCATCGAGTATTCGAGGAAGGATGCTTGCATCTCCTTGCCGAGATACGCGCTGCGAACGATGGTGCCGTTGCCGCCGTTTGCGTCTTCGACGACATCGCCATGCGCAGTGGGCATGTCAACCATAAGCGCTTGCGCCTTCATCTCCTCAGAAGAGGCCTGCAGGACCTTGCCATGACGGCCGTGACTACCCTCTTCCTCGTCTTCGTCTTCGTCAGCGTCTTCGAAATCATCCGCATCGGCCTTCGCATGACGGCCGCCACGTTTCGCAGAAACCTCATCCAGCGGGTATTCGTCCTCGTCAAACGATTCGATTTCCTCGAATTCGTCTGATTGCCCCATGTCTTCGGGTTGGTTCTTCTTGATATCATCAGCCATGGGAAATCCTCCTTAAATATCCAGGAATCGCACGTCGCGAGCGTGCTTCTGGATGAATTCCTTACGCGGCTCAACCTGATCGCCCATCAGTTCGCTTACCACGCGTTCCGCTTCCGCAGCATCATCGATGTTGACCTGCAAAAGCGTACGGCTTTCAGGTGCCATGGTCGTTTCCCATAGCTGCTCGGGGTCCATCTCACCGAGGCCCTTATATCGCTGGACGTCAAATCTTCCTGGATCTTTATATTCGGCGAGAACGGACGAAAGCGCCTTCTCGTCATAGATGTATCGCTCGATCTTAGGTGAGCGTGAATTCTTCTTCTTGAGTCCGAAGATGGGCGGCTGAGCGATATACACATATCCGAGCGTGATGAGTTCGGGCATGTAGCGATAGAAGAACGTGAGCAAAAGGCAGCGGATATGCGCGCCATCAACGTCAGCATCGGTCATGATGATGATGCGGTGATATCTCGCCTGGCTTGCATCGAAATCATCGCCGATATTCGTGCCGATCGCCGTGATGAGCGACCCGATGGTTTCGGACGAAAGAGCCTTATGAAGGCCCGCGCGCTCGACGTTGAGAATCTTGCCGCGCAAGGGAAGGATCGCCTGATACTTGCGGTCGCGCGCTTGCTTTGCGGAACCACCTGCGGAATCGCCCTCGACGATGAAGATCTCGGACTCGGATGCTTCCTTGCTCGAGCAATCCGCAAGCTTTCCAGGCAAAGCGAACGAATCGAGCACGCCCTTGCGACGAGTCATTTCGCGGGCTTTACGGGCAGCCTCGCGAGCTTTGAGCGCTTGGCTTGCCTTTCCGATGATGCGCTTTGCAGGAGCTGGGTTTTCCTCAAGATATTCGGCTAAGCCTCGCGATACCGCCGTCTGAACGAGCGGGCGAATTTCGGTATTGCCGAGTTTCGTCTTCGTTTGCCCTTCGAATTGGGGATCGTGCAGCTTGACGGACACGATTGCAGCAAGACCTTCACGGCAGTCATCGCCGCTTAAGTTGTTATCCTTCTCCTTGAGGATGCCCTTATTGCGTGCGTATTCGTTGATGGTACGCGTTATCGCCTGCTTGAAGCCGTCGAGATGTGTACCGCCCTCGTGCGTATTGATGTTGTTTGCAAAAGCAAGAACGCCATTGGAGTTGTACGAAGTACTCCACTGCATGGCAACCTCAACGGTTCCGTCTTCGTTCTCTGCCTCAAAATAAATCGGCTTATTGAGGATTTCCTTGCCTTTGTTGAGGTATTTAACGAAATCGATGATTCCGCCTTGATATTGGAAGGTCTCGTTACGAAGGCCCTCGGGGTTGTCTTCTGTGACCTCTCCGCTACCCGGGCGCTCATCATGAAGGGTGATCTTGAGACCTTTATTCAAAAACGCCATCTCGCGGAAGCGTCCGGCAAGCGTGTCATAGTCGAATTCGATGGTTTCCGTGAAAATCGCAGGGTCCGGCCAGAATGTTACCGTGGAGCCAGTCTTGCGGGACTTGCCGATTTCATGCAGCTTCTCGGTGGTCTTCCCATATTCGAACGCTATCTCATATTCTTTACCGTCGCGTCGCACGTCGACGACAACCCGCTTAGAGAGAGCGTTCACGACGCTGACGCCAACACCGTGAAGGCCTCCCGACACCTTATAGCCTTCTCCGCCGAACTTTCCACCAGCATGAAGGATGGTAAGAACGACTTCGACAGTCGGGATCTTTTCTTTTGGATGCTTATCTACGGGAATACCGCGTCCATTATCGATGACCGTAACCGAATTATCGGGATGAATGGTCACATCGATAGTGTCGCAGAAACCCGCAAGCGCTTCATCAACGGCGTTGTCAACGACCTCGTACACGAGATGATGGAGCCCACGAGGACCCGTCGAACCGATATACATGCCGGGGCGTTTACGAACTGCTTCGAGGCCTTCGAGAACCTGGATGTCTGAGCCGTCGTAGTGATTTGGTTTTTTGACCACTTTTAACTCCTTCTCACACGGAAAACCAAAGGAGCTAAAAATCGCATTTATGCCGCATTTTTAGCAATAGCCATTATAGCATAGATACGACCAAAAATCAGCTTATTTAAGATATTTAAAACGGCGAATGAACACTTATTTAAGGTAAAAATGATAAAAGTATCGGAAAATCAGTTATGTGTTTCCAGATTGGCTCTCATGGCTTTTGAGAAGGATTGTGCCACTCGTTGATCTTCTATAAGGTCGGTTGCTGCCTCTACGGCAGCTTGTTGTTCATCGTCGAGTGGATGATGTGTCTGTGTAAAGTATACAAGATATTGTGGGTTGTCGTATTCAATATCCTCTATCTCCACAAACGGGTGATGTTTTTTCATATTTCCGCGCGAAGCGATGAAGCGCGCGGTTCGTATTTCCTCCCCTTGCGCGAACAAGGCAACCTTGATGAATTCCTGGCGAGCGTCTAAATCGGCTCTGATAAGGCTGTCATCTGCATAAATGATTAGTTCTTTATCGGTCGTATCGTCGTTTTTCATTATGTACACAGCGTTGATATGTGAAAGGACATAGGAAGCCTTATCCTTATATACTTGCTCTATCGCCTGTCTGAACAAGCCTTGAACAATTAAGGCACGACGCATTTTCTGAGCTGCTTCACCTTGAATAGGGAGCTCATCGAATAAGGCATACAGTTTATCTTGCAATGAATTCATGCTGTCACCAAGGAATTCTTAAAGGTTTCTCTATTATCTATGATAAAGGAAGATAAACCGGAGAGATGTTCTCTGTTGATAAATCATCGAAATATGAAAGCGTCGTGGTAGTGATGAAAACCTGGGTGTCTTTTGGAATGAATCGCATCAGCTCTTGACGCCGCTTCGCATCAAGTTCACTCATCACATCATCAAGGAGAAGAATCGGGCGTTGGTGGAGGAGCTCTTCGATCAACGCGAGCTCTGCCATGCGATAGGCTAAAACTATTGATCGTTGCTGGCCCTGACTTCCATATAACGTTGCGTCCTTTCCATCGAGATAGTAGTGGATAGTGTCGAGGTGTGAACCTATAAGGCAACGTTGGCGTTGTTTCTCTTCTTCTCGTTGCTCTTTGAGAGCTTTCTCTATATGCTCGCGAGCGTCGGTGGGGGTTAATTTCTCTATTGGCCCCTTATTCGGCTTTTCTTCCCAAGATGGTGTGAAACCCATTGTCAGCGTTTCTCGAGAGGAAGAAAGCTGAGAGTAATAATCATTGATGTATGAAGAGAACTTCATAAGGAAAGCGCTTCTATAGCAGGTTAGCTGGGCGCCGCATGTGATAAGCAATTCATCAATCGCATCTAAGAGGGCGTCATTCGGATTCTCTTTTAAAAGTTTGTTCTTATGTCGTATGACGTTGTCGTAATCGCGTTTTATAATCCCATAGTTTTTAGAAAGCTGGGAACCTAATCTATCGAATTCGTTCCTACGTATGCTTTGTGATCCTTTAACGAGAACCAAATCGTCTGGAGTGAAGATAACGGAGGGTAATAATCCCTTAAGATCCGATGGTTGTTTTTTCTTCCCGTTAAGGAAATAGGACTTTTTATCCATCGATATAGCAAGCTCAAGGGTTAAATCTCGCTGATCATCTTTAATATGGGCGGAAAGCCGTCCTTGTTCTTCCTTTTCCTGGATCAGCTGTTGTAGAGAGGCGCGCCTAAATGATGAGAGAGAAGTAAGCAGTTCTATTCCTTCAATGATGTTGGTCTTCCCTACGGCGTTTTCTCCTATAAGAACCGTAATGGGAGAATCCATCTCAAGATGGAAAGAATCGTAATTTCTAAAATGAAAGAACGATAATTCTTTGATTGTTAACGACATCAGGTTCCCTATGAAATGCGGACGGGCATTACAAGGTAAACATACTCACTGGTTTGGGGAGTTTTAAAGATACCCGGCTTCAAGGGAGATGTAGTCTCAAGTGCCAATTCATCAACGCCCGAAGCGGTCAAGCCATCAATAATATATGCACTATTGAATGCAATCTCTATAGGCTCACCTTCTGCCTTGCAGATAACCGACTCATTTACTGATCCTATATCTTGCGCAGAAGAAGAAATGTTGGTCGAACCAGATTGAGCATTGACTGCGAATTTAACTGGAGTGATTGCGGTTCCCATAAGAGATGCACGTTTCACTGACGCAGTAAGATCATCTTTATTGTAAATAGCACGTGTGGTGTATGTATCTGGTATCAAACGACGATAATTAGGGAACTTACCCTCGATGCGGCGATTGATGCAAATGACATTCTGATAAGTGACGATGATTTGGTTTTCCGAAAGAGATAAAACAACCGAATCATCTGTTTTGTTCATACTGATGATGTCATTAAGGAAGCCGGTCGCGATAATCGCAGAGAATGGTTCATCAATAGAGGAATTCAGTTTTTCTTGCGCAATCGCAAGACGATAAGAATCAGAGGCAACCAGTTTGATGGTGTCCTCTTCTATTTCAATGAGAACTCCTGGAGGGATCATATGATTATCATCACGTGCTGCTACGCGGATAACCTTCTTCGCCATAGACGTTAGAAGAGAAAAAGGAAGCTCAACGCTTTGTACAACAGCAACTTCTGGGAACGCAGGAAAATCGTTTGCATCAAGGGCACGTACATTGAATGATGCATCCTGACAATCGATGCTCATGGAATCATTCGACGAAGAGGAAATCTGCACAGATGCATCGGGCAGACTCTTGATGATATCGTTCAATAGCTTACCTGGGGCAACGATTTGTCCCGGTTCTTCGACAAGTGCTTTGGCGGTATATTGAACCGACGATTCAAGGTTCGTTGCTTGGAAGATGACGTTATCATTCAATGCCTTAATATAGATTCCGGAAAGAATAGGAAGCGTTGATCTTGAAGACAATGCTTTCGAAACAATACCCAGAGCGTTTGATAATTCGTTTTGGTTAATACTGAATCTCATTTTTCCTACTTTCTTAAATAGATAAAGAATAGTTATGGTTATAAACTCTGTTGATTGGTTGATAACTCCTATTATTCCTTGTCAGCTGCCTATTTTTCTTCCATATCAAATAATAAGAATCTGCTTCCTCTATTAACAACGGAATAATCGTCTTTTCTCTTCCCTATTATTTCATAAGGAAATCCTCAATTTATCAACTATGCATTTCGGATAAGATTCTTGATATTGTCGATTTCCTCGCGCATTTCTCGGCTTTCCTTCATTTTCTCTTCGACGTTCGTTACTGAATAAATGACAGTCGAATGATCTTTATTGAATTTATCGCCAATGGCCTTAAAGGGAAGATCGAGCATCTCGCGGCAAAGATACAGCGCAACCTGGCGGGCGTAGATGATATCGCGAGTCCTTTTCTTTCCTATCAGATCGCTATGGCTGACTTTGTAATAAGATTCAACTTCCTTTTGGATGTCAGCTATACTCAACCTCTTCGTTGGTCCGCTTGAGTAATGATTTTCCAATAAAGCCTTAACTTCATCGATCGAAATATCGGTTTTTCCGAATGAGGTCATCTGGAAGATAACTTTAGTTATAGCTGCTTTTAATTCGCGAATATTAGAAGAGGAATTCTCAGCTATATAAAGCTGTATTTCAGGAGAAATATCGAAACGG
>JAUNJT010000051.1 GCA_030533105.1 Eggerthellaceae bacterium | reverse complement strand
AGGTCTTGCCCACCAGCACCGAAGTTGGTAAGCAGATTCGGGTTCAAGGCGATGATGTAGGCCATCGTCATGAACGTGGTGAGACCGGCGATTATCTCGGTACGTACCGAAGTGCCGTTCTCCTTAAGTTTGAATATTTTTTCCACCTGCATCTCCTTTTCGCGAGCTCAAATATGCCCACTCATATTGTAAGGAGTCTGGCTTCACAATTTGCACACAATTTTGCTCTGGGGGTAACTTTTTGCTTACAGGCATAACACATGGGAGCGCGCCATCAGACGCGCTCCCCTACATACGAAACAAAGATGTATCGATGCGGTTTTTCACACCGCGAAAAACCTCTTACGCTTCGAGAATCCGCGCAGCAACTTGCTTCTTGCGCGAAAGAACACCGGGCATCCATGTACCTCCTTCACCTGTACATTCGATATCGAACGCACGGTTGATGATCTTGCGGTTTCCTTCGCATAAGAACTGGCTGCCCCCTGCGATGATGTCAGTCACCATGAGCAATACGAACACATACCCGCCCGTTTCCACCAAGCTGCGCATGTATGCGCGCATCTCCTGCTCGCGCATCATGACCGACTCGAGATTCGTCGTCTCGTGCTGTGCGATGAGCACCGTCCCGTCTGAGATCTGGAACTCCTTGGAGTCGGCTCCGACAAGCTTGTCGATGGGCATGTCATCGTCGTCGCCCCTGAACGAGAAAACCTTAAGTCCGTACTTGAACGGATCGGCGCCGATGATGTCCGCAAGATATTCTGCGATTTCTTCATCGACTGCGGTGGTCGTTGGCGATTTCAGCACGACGGTGTCGGTCATCACGGCTGACAGCAGCACTCCCGCAATCGGTTTGGGGATCTCGATGCCATGCTTTTTGAACTCCAATGCGACGATGGTCGACGTGGAACCGACCGGCATGTTCAAAAACTTGATGGGATTGACCGTGGACACATCGCCAATGCGATGATGGTCGATGATCTCTACGACTTCCGCCTCATTGATGCCGTTGACGGCCTGACGCACCTCGTTGTGATCGACGAGGATGACCTTGCGATGCGGATGGAACGCAAGGTCCGATCTCGTGACGATGCCGATGGGACGATGCGCCTCATCGAGCACGATCGCCTCACGCCATGGCTGGGCCAAGATGTCGACACGCGCTTCGGAGAGGCGATCGTCTTTATCGACCGTGAGGATCTGCGCCTCCATGATGGAATCGACGGTCTGCTCGAGCGACTCTATCAGGTTGGCTGCAACAGCCATATGGCTCGCGCCCTCATCGAGCACATCGGTCGCAGAGATGTAGCGATTCGCGATCATGCGCGTTGAAACGATGCCCTGATAGGTGCCTTCCCCATCGACCACGACCACAGCTTGGATGTTGTGCTTGCGGATGATGCGGCCTGCATCGATGAGCTTGGCGTCGGGCATCGTGCAGATGACATCAGAGGTCATGACATCAGATACGCGCGCAAACACGTTGTTGATGACCGCAGGTGCCTCGACACCCCATCTCTCGAGCACGCCAGCCGTCTCGGGAGGAAGCGGACCCAGGCGAACCGCCTGGTAGGTCTGCAGCTGCTCCCCAGCCTTCGCCTCGCGCTTTGCAAGTTCGTTTTTCAGATAGGCATAGCCGATTGCTGAGCAGATGGCATCGTTATCTGGATTCTTGTGTCCGATTACAAGGACTGGTTGCGGTTCCGGCATGCGCTTCTTCCCTTCCGCCGTTACAACATTTGCTCTCATAGATGAGAAACGACAATAGCCCTCTTGCTTGGTATGTCAACCCTCCAACTGCGTCGAAAGCGCCAGGAACACGGCGCTTTCGGCGAAAAAGGGGTTATGGTCAAGAAAGGGAAGGCTACAGCCGTTAAATCAATCCCGCTTCGTATGGTTTGTCGCATTGCGGTGCGCTGAGCGGGCAGCGCTTCTTGCATAAGTTGCAGTTCCCCGTCACGGTTGTACTGGTAGATGAGCTGCCGCTTATAGGACCGCTCGGTTGCTCGCTCGATGCGCTATCCGAACTGCTTGTCGACCCGCTCTTCAAGGCTTTATCGTTTATCGTCGGGCCATCGACACCAGAAGATGGGCTTTCAGCCCCGTCATCCGCATCGAAAGCAGGCAATGCGAGCACCCGCATCGCATTCGCACCCGCAATGCCGATGGCTACGGTGGCGATTGTTGCGGTTACACCCACGCACGTGCCGATCGCGGCACGCCTCGAAGGGTCGTATGGTACATGCCAAGCTTTCGCGAAGCTCTTCCAATGCATCGCCAAATGAATGACCGTCAGCGCACATACCGCATATGCTGCAATTTCGTGGATCATAGCCCATGTTCCATATGAGAACGAAAATGCGAGCTCAAGGCCTGCTCCGGAAAGTAGTTGGCTGATGGCGATGGAGCTTGCGACCAATGGGACGAACGTTAAAAGCAAAACGATGGCATATAGTGCGCGAACGACACTGCGACGGCTCGCACGACCTGCGCTCACCGCACGCGTGACACCTCGTGCCCACTTCGCTGAAAGAATCAGATGCACCGCGATGGTGAGAAAGAAGATGAATCCGACGATCTCGTGGAGCGTATCGCCTGTCAGCTCGAAGAACATCTCGAATGCGAGCATGCAGGTCATAACGATATCGAGACGCAGACGTTTTTTCATATTCACGATGAAATCCTTCCGTAAGGGTTCCAGGAAGCTATATGGAGCATTACCGATATGCTCATGTTAAAAGCCGTTCCTTAAATCACCCTGAAAGGACGGCAGCCATTTTTCAACGTGGCATTCCCCATCACATTTTCCCTATAACGGCGGGGATGCCCGAAAACCAGATGTTTTTCGCCGTTGAAACATGCTTTTCGACACGCAGGAATACAATGCGATTCATTAACGGAGTTCTATACTAAAGTGTAGAGTGCTAACTACAAACTTCGAACACCATACGACGCATGAAGGAGATGAATGCTATGGCGAAGAAGGATATCGATTGGGGTAGCCTCGGTTTCGGATACATGAAGACCGACTACAGCTACGTCAGCAACTGGAAAGACGGCGAGTGGGACGAAGGTGCGCTTACCACCGACCACACGCTCACCTTAAGCGAATGCGCTGGCATCTTCCACTATTGCCAGGAAGTTTTCGAGGGTCTGAAGGCATATACGACCGAAGATGGCAGCATCGTCTGCTTCCGTCCCGACCTCAACGCCGAGCGCATGTATGATTCCGCAGCTCGTCTCGAGATGCCCTCCTTCCCGAAAGATCGCTTCGTGGAAGCCGTCAAGGCCGTCATAAAGGCGAATGAGGACTGGGTTCCGCCCTTCGGCAGCGGTGCCACCCTCTACATCCGTCCCTTCATGGTCGCAACCGGCGAGGTCATCGGCGTCGCCCCCGCTCCGGAGTATCAATTCCGCATCCTCGTCACGCCCGTCGGCCCGTATTATTCCGGCGGTGTGAAGCCCGTGAAGCTGCGCACCACCATGTACGATCGTGCAGCACCGCATGGCACGGGCAACATCAAGGCTGGCCTGAACTACGCTATGTCGATCAAGGCAGGCGTCGAGGCGCACAACGGCGGCTATGCCGACAACATGTACCTCGATCCGCAGACGCGCACTTACGTCGAAGAGGCTGGCGGCGCGAACTTCCTGTTCGTCGACAAGAACGGCGCCCTCGTCGTCCCGCAATCCTTCACCGACTCGATCCTGCCCTCCATCACGCGTCGTTCGCTCGTCGTCGTGGCAAAGGACATCCTCGGCATGGAGGTCATCGAGCGCCCGGTCAAGTTCGAGGAAGTCAAAGCCGGCGAGTTCACCGAATGCGGCATGTGCGGCACGGCTGCGGTCATCTCCCCCGTCGGCCAGGTCGATGACAATGGTGTCGAGTACGTCTTTGCAAGCGGCATGGCGGAAGTCGGTCCGGTTATGCGCAAGCTCCGTGAAACGCTCACCGGCATCCAAGAAGGCAAGATCGAAGGCCCCGAGGGCTGGGTCGTCAAGATCTCGTAACGCACCGTTTCAGCAAAGCTCTAGCGAATCAACAAAGCGCCCGCATCACGCGGGCGCTTTTCGTATGCGAGATGAAGATATGCTTGCTACAGAAGCGGTTGGTCGAACTCGTAGAGCGCTTGATTGACGGCCATAAGGTCATGTTTGCCCGTCTCGAGGAAATACTCCACCACCAGATCGCGCTTATCGGAACGCGAGAGCGCGAAGCCAGCGCGCTCGAGCAGATCCCGCGTCTCGTCTGCGTTCAGTCGAAGCGCTACCGCAAGCGCGAGAACGGTCTTTTTGGCGGGACGGTACTCGGCATCGCTTCGGATACGGCTGAACAACTGGCGGCTCATGCCTGCGCGCTTGTACACCTCCACATCGTCGAAACCGCGCTCATCGATTAAGCGCAGCAACGTCGTGGAAAACGGCGCATCGACTGCGTCGAGCCATTGTTTAAGACCCGCTTGGTTAAATCCCTCGAACGAAGGTGCTCCGGCAATTGCTGGCTCAGCATCACGGCAGATGCTCCTCGTTACCGTCGAGGCGCCATATGCGGGAAACGCAGCACCGTAATCATGCGAATCCTCGATGACAGCCGGTTCCTCGAAAAGCTCCATTTCCTCGAGGCATGGCTCGTCTTCCGCAAACTCCTCTTTGGAAGGCTTCGCATGCTTGCCTTTTTTCGCGAGCCCGCCTATCGCCTTGCCAAGCGAGCCGAGCACGCCACCTCGGGAAGCCGGCTTCGGCTCGGGCGGGGCGGTTTTAGTAAGCATGTTCCTAGCGAACACGGGCGCCGATGCCTGCGGCTCCCGTTGAGGTATCGCGGCGGGTGCATACGAAGCATAAGCCTCTGGCGCTTCGATTCTCTCGGATGCCTCACATTCAAGATCATCCTCTTCCGTAAAGCGCACGTCTATGAAGGACTGGATGGCCTCTTTCAGCGCGGCATCGAGCCCGATACGGTAGCTCTCGGGCTCGACTGCGTCGTTTCTTATGTTCTCATCAGCTGTCAACGGATCTCCTTTGCGTTTTTGCATGGCACTATTCTACCGTAAGTCTTACAAACCCGTTCGCTCTAGCCACGAGCCTTATGATCGGCTTCCACCGACTTCTTCCACAAAGACCCCAGACCTCCGCGCTTAGCTTTCGGGGCGCGCATGGAGCAGCATGCGTTCGCCACTGCCTCGTACATCACCGCGCTGCCCATCGAGTCAGGCACATACGTTGCCACGTAATCCTCCGTGATGCCGATACGTCCCGCTTCCTTCGCTGCATCGATATTCGCGCCGAGGAACAGAAACTCCCAGCCTTCTTCCTTGTGCATCTCGATGGCCTTTTTCACATCTTCATAGGAGAAGTGGCGGCTTGCATTCTCATAGCCATCGGTCGTGATGACATAGATGACACGTTCGGCCTTGTACTCATCGGGCATGTAGCCTTGCACGCGCGCCGTTTGGCGCATCGCATCGCCTAGGCAGTCGAGCAATGCCGTGCAACCACGTACGGAATAGTCCTTCTCGGTGAGGTTTGCGACCTCGGCGATGGGCTTGCGGTCAACGAGCACTTCTGCGGTGTTGTCGAACAGGATGATGGAGACGTTCGCCTCACCCTCCGCTTCGCGGTTCTTCGCGAGCGTCGCGTTGATGCCGCCGATGGTGTCGGTCTCAAGCCCGCCCATCGAACCGCTGCGGTCAACGATGAATACCAGTTCGGTCAGTCCCTTTTTCATGATGCGTCCTTTCTGTCGGATGACTGTTTCTGGAAACAGCATAGAGAGAAAGGGCTGGCGATAGGTCAATCGCCGATTGACATCGAGCCATAAACGAACTCCGAGCGCAAAAACGAAGCGCTCGGAGTATGCGAAATTGCTATTTGAACTGGGAAATCTGTTTTTGAACGAGTCTTCCTTATTCGATCGGCAAACCACCAGCGGCCTGGATGCCCGGAACAGCCGGAATCGTCGCGAAGCCGCGCTCGAGTTCCTCATCGGTCGGAACGTGATTGACCATCTCGCCCGCACGGTGCGCCTCATACGCGGTCATATCGAAGTAACCCGTGCCGGTCAGACCGAACAGGATGACCTTCTCCTCGCCCGTCTCCACACACTTCTTCGCCTCTTCGATGGCGACGAGAATCGCATGCGAGCTCTCCGGCGCGGGAAGAATCGTCTCGAGCTTGGCGAACATCTCCGCAGCATCGAACACATCGGTTTGCTTCACGGCAACGGCATCCATATAGCCGTCATGCTTGAGCTTGGAGATAATCGGGCTCATGCCATGGTAGCGCAGACCGCCAGCATGGTCGGGACTCGGGATGAAGCCATTGCCGAGCGTGTACATCTTCACGAGCGGGCAGGTTTGACCGGTATCTGCGAAGTCATATGCGTAGCGGCCGCGCGTGAGCGAGGGACAGCTCGCCGGCTCGACGGCGATGAACTGGGTATCGGGACGCTCGCCGGTGAGCTTATCGCGCATGAACGGAGCGATGAGTCCACCGAGGTTCGAGCCGCCACCAGCGCAACCGATGACGATGTCCGGATAGTCGCCGAGTTCTTTGAGCGCCTCGTAGCTTTCAAGGCCGATGATAGATTGATGCAAAAGCACCTGGTTGAGCACGCTGCCGAGCTGGTAACGACCCTTATTCTCGGGCACATGGAGCGCACGCTCGACGGCTTCGGAGATCGCGGTACCGAGCGAACCGGAACGGTTGGCTTCGTCGGCATACAGCTTGCGGCCGATCTCGGTTTCCTGAGAGGGAGACGGCGTCACCTGCGCGCCGAAGGTCTGCATGATCGTGCGGCGGAAGGGCTTCTGCTCGTAGCTTGCACGGACCATGAACACATCGCAGTTAAGTCCGTAGTGGGCAGCTGCCTCGGAAAGGGCGGTGCCCCATTGACCCGCACCGGTCTCGGTCGTGATCGTCGACAGACCCTGCTGATGCGCGTAGTAAGCCTGCGCGAGCGCGGAATTGAGCTTGTGGGAACCGCTCGTGTTGTTGCCCTCGAACTTGTAGTAGATCTTCGCGGGCGTGCCGAGTGCCTTCTCAAGATTGTAAGCACGGCACAAAGGCGACGGACGATACACCTTGTACATCTCGCGAATGCCCTCGGGGATATCGAAGTACTGCGTGTCGTCATCGAGCTCTTGGCGCACGAGCTCATCGGCGAACACGGGCGCGATGTGCTCGAATTCGGCGACGATGCCATTCGGCAGACGCATGGGTTCGGGCTTCTCGGGCATATCTGCACGCAGGTTGTAATACTGCGTCGGAATCTGATCCTCTTTCAGATACACGCGATACGGGTTCTTCTCGGCGGTCATGTTCTCGGTCATCATCTCTCTGCTCTCCTTTCTGGGCTTCCTTTTGCCCTAACCGTTGGCGAGCCACTTGCAGGTGCGGCTCGGATCGAGAGAGGTGAGAGAAATAAAAAAACCGCCCTCGATCCTTCTTTCGGATTCAAGGACGGGCTTCGAAGTACGATGCTCGCGGTACCACCTTGATTCACGGATATGACTCCGTGCACTTAGCGGAGATCCTGCAATCTCCCGGCAACTCACGTATGCCCCCACGTCGCAGCCTACTGGTTTCCGTTCGGTGCGCCCTCAGCGGTCCACTCATCGCCCCGCATTTCCTCCTGGCTCACACCATCCCAGGCTCGCTGTGCGCGCGTTGGCGACTACTACTCCGCTTCAACGGTTTAATCAACCTTGCGATTGATTGGTGGGAACTTTATCGGATATTTTTGAAGCACGCAAGAGGTTTTTCGAGATTCTTCCCTAAATGGCTCGTTAGCTCGGTATAAAGAGGCGCATCATGGAAACATCCCGATTATGCAGAGAAACTGCAGTTCACTCGAACAATTATCAATAATTTTCGCATGACTATACGAAATTGATGGCTTCTTGCGCGACACGTGCACACGTAGTGCGCATACCGCCGTTCACCCTCCGCGCACCTGCCGTTCACCCCTCGAACGCTTCGCTTGGAAACCTCTTCCCTATTGCAAGCGCTGCGTTCCTCTATAATCGCCGCCAACGGAAAGGACTATGACTTGGCAAAGACCGCTGGATACTTTTGGTTCGCGTTTAACTTCTTCTTTACGAAGGAGTAATTCGCGATGCCCGGTTTCAAGCAAGACATGGTTTAACGAAGACAGAATCGCCAAAACCACCCGGGGTCGCAAGCCTCGGGTGATTTTTTTGTAGGGCTTGGCGACCTGGAGCAGTTGCGGCGAAGAGTTTTAACTCGAGCAGGCAATCGAAAGGAGCACCAGATGATCTACCAACCGGAGTTGGAATGCATGTCGCGCGATGAGCTTCGCGCGCTGCAAACAGAGCGTCTTAAGGAAACCGTGCGCTGGGAGTACGACCACGTCGCCCTCTATCGCGAGCGCATGGACGAAGCTGGCGTGAAGCCCGAGGATATCAAATCCTTCGATGACATCACCCTGCTTCCCTTCACGGAGAAAGAGGATCTGCGCAAGGAATTCCCGTTCGGTTTGCTCGCCGTGCCGCGCAAGGAGATCGTGCGCATCCAAGGTTCATCGGGCACCACCGGCCACCCGATCGTCGTCGGCTACACAGAAGGCGATGTGAAGGTTTGGAGCGAGATGGTGGCGCGTGCTATGTGCGCCGCAGGTGCAACAGATGAGGATATCGTCCAAGTCGCCTACGGCTACGGCCTGTTCACGGGCGGCCTCGGAGCGCATCAGGGCGCGACGGAGATCGGTGCCATGGTCATCCCGATGTCGAGCGGCAACACACAACGCCAGATCATGATGATGCGCGAGCTGGGCGCGACGATGCTGTGTTGCACCCCCTCCTATGCCATTTACTTAGGAGAGACCGCACGCGAGATGGGTCTTGTACCCGGAGTCGACTTGAAGCTTAAGAGCGGCGTATTCGGCGCAGAGCCTTGGACCGAGGAGATGCGTGTAAAACTAGAGGACGTCTTGGGCATCGATGCCTACGACATCTACGGACTGACAGAGATCGCAGGTCCCGGTGTCGCGTTCGAGTGCTCGGAAAAGCACGGCATGCATGTGAATGAGGACCATGTCATCATCGAGTGCATCGACCCGGCAACCGGCAAGCATCAGCCCGCAGGCACGCCTGGCGAACTCGTGTTCACGACGATCACGAAGAAGGGCCAGCCCGCGATCCGCTATCGCACGCACGACATTTGCACGCTCGACGATAGCCCCTGCGCATGCGGCCGTACCACCATCCGCATGGGCCGCATCACCGGCCGCACGGACGACATGCTCGTCATCCGCGGCGTGAACGTCTTCCCAAGCCAGATCGAGTCTATCCTCGTCGGCATCAAGGGAGCTTCCCCGCATTATCTCCTCGAGGTCGATCGCATCAACTCCACGGATGCCCTGACCGTCAAGGTGGAGATGGCACCCGATATGGCAGTCGATGCTATTTCCAGCATCGAGAATTTGCGCAATACTATTGCCGACCAGATCAAGAGCGTCGTCGGCATCAAGGCGAAGGTCCAACTGGTCGCACCGAAGAGCATCGCACGCTCCGAGGGCAAAGCCAAGCGCGTTATCGACAACCGCAAGCTCTAGGATTCGAGAGGATGGCTATCATGAGTGATTACAAGTGCATTCAACAGGTTTCCGTGTATCTGGAAAACAAAGAGGGTACCCTCGTCAACTTGCTCGAGATCGTTGGAGCTAAGGGAGTCAACCTCTTGGCCATGTGCATCGCCGACACGACCGATTTCGGCATCGCACGCTTAGTCGTTGCAGCAGAAGACCAGTCGATATTGATGGACGAACTTGATGCGCACGACATGTTCGCACGCATCAACGATGTCGTCGGCATCGGTGTCGAGCATAAGCCAGGCGGTCTCGCGAAGGTTCTCGCAACCGTCCGCGGAAGCGGTCAGCAAATCGAATACGCCTATTCGATCATCAGCGGCGGCGAAGGCCAAGCAGCTATCGTTATGCAGACATCCGATAACGAAGCATGCATGGAGGCGCTCAGCAAAGCGGGCATAACCCTGCTTTCGAACGATGATCTGAAATAACTTACAGCACAGGTTCGTACAAAACGAGGGGCCTTCGTTCATACGAAGGCCCCTCGTTTATGCGCTTTTTGCAGGCGTGCTAGCCGTTGAATGCAGTAACCATGATCTGCTGCGAGGTATCCCAATCGACCCAACCATCGGGTACCTCGACGTCTTGGTGCTGGTGGCACGCTGTGCACACGATGGTAGATGCGCGATGGCCTTTATGGCATGCCGTGCAATCGGGATTGAGGTTCGCATGGTGCTGCTCGTGCGGATTGAACTCCATGTCCGCTGTTACAGCCGCAAGCTTCTCAGGGCTCACCAAGCCGTCGTTGCCGAGCAAATACACATGGCAGTTCTCGTTCGCGCAGAACTGGCTGCCTTCCTTCTTGTCCCACTCCTCGAGCTGCGAGGCGGTTCGTTCACTACGCGGCACCGTGTAATTGCCGGTCACGTAATTGACGCCGTCATGCGCAAGCTCCAACATGTTGGGAATATGGCAGTCAACGCAGACGATCTCGGGTTTGGCGGTCGTCTGGGTTTTGCTGTGCAGCACTGCCATCATGGCATTGGAGTTCGATACGGCATTGCCGTACTTGTCAACACCGGCAACACCCTGCTCTTGGGAGAGGTTGTTGACATACGTCTCCTCAACATGGCAGAGCGTCGCACAGAACGAGGGCATCTCGTGCCATTTCCACATGCCGATTCCGCCCGCGACGATTACGACCGCTATGACCGTGCAGATGATCTTCGCACGCTTGGAAAACGGCTTGCGTGGCTTCTTCTTTTTCTTGGATGCACCCGCCGCGACATCGTCGATGGCAGAATCAACCGCATCGAGCGAGTGCGTGACCTTCTCGTCAGTCATAACCGCATCACCGCGCTAGTTCCCTGCCTGGGTCTTCGAGGGCACATTGAGAATCGCATCACCCTAGTCTAACACACTGTTCCCCATCTCGAGCGTATTACGATTGTAGGTCGGATTGTGTGCGCCTTCGCTGTTTTCAGC
>JAUNJT010000117.1 GCA_030533105.1 Eggerthellaceae bacterium | reverse complement strand
GCGTGATCTTCGCAATGGCAAGCATGGCAGGTTGGCTGTACGACGATGATGCGCCGACGATGTTCGTGCGCTTCGAAGACGACTATGCCACGTTACGTTCCAAGCTCGGCACCGGTTATTTCGGACAACTTGCATCCGAGATCTTCCTGCATAATGACCACTGCGCATCAGTCGAGTTGGTGCCGATCGAGCAAACGAGTCCCACTGCGGAGGAAGAGCGCATAGCCTGCATCGCAAAGACCATGAGCGCTGACGATGCTCGCACAATTGCAGAAACCGAAAGGGCATTGCGTGAAGCGCAGGAATCTATCGATTCGCCTGAGGCTCTCGCAACGCTCCCGCACTTGGGAGTCGCTGATCTTGCACAATCTCCTGAATTACCGAGTTGGGACTTAGACAATTCCACGCCTCTCCCCTGCATTCGCCATAGCGTACCAACCCGCGGCATCGCCTACGCTTACCGCTACTACGATCTTTCTTGCGTTGCATTCGAAGATCTCCCCTACGTGAACATCCTCACATCGGTTCTCGGCAAGCTCGATACCGTGCGCCATACGGCAGCCCAGATTGATACATTAGTGCAAGGCAAGCTCGGCAATCTCGGCTTCATGAGAAGCGTCATCGATAACGAAGAAAACGCAAGCAACTTCGCGCCCAAACTAGTCGTCGCCGCAAGCGCGCTTGAGTCGCAATGCAACTACCTTGTAACGCTTCCACATGAGATCATGTTCGAGACTGACTTCTCGAATACGCGCAAGATCTTCGACATCCTCGTTCAGAAGCGCGCGATCATGGAAAGAGGGTTCGCCTCGTCAGGACATAGCGCTGCGCTTGCGCGCTTGAATAGCTATTATCTTCCCTCGAGCGTGGTACGCGAGCAGCTCGGCGGCATTGATTTCTATCGCACGCTTAAGAGCATCATCGAGCATTTCGACGAATATGCAGAAGAGCTCCCCTCTCGCCTTGCCCGCTTGGCAATGCAGGTTTTCTCGCCGAACAACCTCACACTGGCATTCACGGGTAGCGACGAGAGCTTTGCGAACTATTGGAGTGCTTGCGAGGCGAACCGCGGTCTTACCGATCCGCAAGATACCTCTCCCCGACTCTTTGTTCCAGAGCCTGTCATCCGCAATGAGGCGTTCGTTGTTCCAGCTGATGTCGTTTTCGTAACAAGCGGTCACAACCTGCGCCGCATTCAGGCAGCGCAAGGCGAAGCATGTGCCCCCCTTCCTTCTTATCGAGGAGCTTGGCAGGTTGCAAGCAAGGCGCTGAACTTCGAGTACTTGTGGAATGAAGTGCGCGTGAAGGGCGGGGCATACGGAGTCGGTTTCCAGGCTGGTCGTTTAGGCGGTGTCCAATTCCATTCATATCGAGACCCGCATATCGATGAAACGCTAAGGCGATTCCGCGGCGCTCCCAAATGGCTGCGCACCGCGCAACCAAGCACCGATGATCTTGAGGGCTACATCGTGAGCACCGTTGCAGGGCTTGATGCACCCCACAAGGTTCGCGACCTGATTTGTCGACAGGATGTCGAGTTTTTCAGCAATCGCCCGAAAAACGCATTGCGGGTTACCCGGGCAGATGCCCTCGAAGCATCTCAATCCGCATTCGAAGAGCTTGCCTGCGCAGCAGAA
Source organism: Eggerthellaceae bacterium (assembly GCA_030533105.1). Taxonomy (GTDB): domain Bacteria; phylum Actinomycetota; class Coriobacteriia; order Coriobacteriales; family Eggerthellaceae; genus SIG42. The sequence continues at coordinate 2,035 of JAUNJT010000117.1, read as the reverse complement.
CGTGCACTGGACGAGCAGGCTGTCTGCGTTTTCGGAGGACGTGACATCATCGGACGCCAGAACACGCAACTTGAAATCATCGACCTGTTGGGAATCTAACCGATATCGGCTAGCCCAAAATCAGAAGAGCCACCATTGATTCCCCAGTCGGATGGAACATGCGCATTTTTTCGCAGTCGAACGTTTTTGTTTTCAAAATCGCTATAATGGCGTGGTTGAACAGTATGCCTGATCTGCTTCAGGCGCGGGCTTTGCCCGAGAGCATAAGAAAGCGATGGACGAAACAACATGCTTGAACTTAAGAACCTTGTCTTCGAAGTGCCAGTGAACGAAGGTGCCGCGGAGACCAAACGCATCATCGATGACCTTTCATTGACGATTGGCGACGACCGATTCACGGTCATTACCGGCCCGAATGGCGGCGGCAAATCAACGCTGGCGAAGCTCATCATGGGCATTGAAAAACCAACGAGCGGGCAAATCATCTTCAATGGTGAGGATATCACCGACCTTTCCATCACCGAGCGTGCACAGCTCGGCATCGGCTACGGCTTCCAGCAGCCTGCCCGTTTCAAGGGGATGAAGGTTAAGAAACTCTTGGAAATCGCTGCAGGTAGAAAGCTCCCCATGCTCGCCTGCAACGAGTATCTCGCAAAAGTTGGCCTGTGCTCGGCATCGTATCTGACTCGCGAAGTCGATAAGAGCCTTTCGGGTGGCGAGGTCAAACGAATCGAAATCGCCACGATCCTCGCAAGAGATCCCAAGCTCGCTATCTATGACGAGCCTGAAGCGGGAATCGATCTGTGGAGCTTCGACCGCCTTACCGAAACGTTCCGCGATATACACGAGGCCCGTGATGGACGCTCCATAGTGATCATCTCGCACCAGGAGCGCATCATCCAACTGGCCGATGAAGTTGTCCTGCTCCGCGAAGGTCGCATCAGCGAGACCGGAACGCCCGAACAGCTCATGCCGAAGCTTGGCTTCACCGCAAAGGGCGTGCCTGGTTGCCAGCTCACCGAGCCCACCGCGCTGCACCTCACGAAGATTCCCACCACCTGCTAAGCTCGCATTCCGCGTCAACGTGTTCAATAAAGGAGGCCATCAATGGCTGTTGATCTTTCCCCCATCGATGAGAGCCTGTTAGCGGCAATCGCCAATATTCACGGCATGCCCAACGGTGCATTCAATATCCGCAGAAACGGGCAGCTCGTCGAACGCCATTCATCAGCGAATATCGAAATCGCCACCAAAACCGATAATCCGGGTATCGACATCACCATCGCTCCTGGCACGAAGGGCGAAAACGTTTTCATTCCCGTCATCGTTACGCAATCCGGCTTGAAAGATGTCGTGTACAACACCTTTTATGTCGGAGAAAACTGCGATATCACGATAATCGCAGGCTGCGGCATCCACAACGACAGCCACAAGGGCTCTCAGCACGACGGTATCCATACGTTCTATATCGGTAAGAACAGCCGCGTCAAATACATCGAGAAGCACTACGGCGAGGGTTCTGGCACAGGAGAACGTGTTCTCAATCCAGTTACGAACGTCTATATGGAAGCGAACTCCTACTGCGAAATGGAGCTCACGCAGCTGCGCGGCGTAACATCGACTGTACGCGATACGGTCGCCGAGCTGAAGGAAGATGCGAAGCTCATCCTGACTGAGAAGCTGCTCACGCACGATGACCAAATCGCCACATCGAATATGAAAATCGATCTTGTCGGCGATGGCTCGAGCGTTCAGGTCATTTCCCGCTCTGTTGCGCAGGACAACTCCAAGCAGATCTTCAACCCGCTTGTCACTGGTTCGGCAGCTTGCCATGGCCACGTGCAATGCGATGCCATTATCATGGGAAAGGCCAATGTCACCGCCATCCCCGGCATCGAAGCCGCATGCGAAGACGCCATGCTGATCCACGAAGCCGCCATCGGTAAGATCGCGGGCGATGAGATCACTAAGCTCATGACTCTTGGATTGACCTATGAAGAAGCTGAGCAGGAGATTATCGAGGACTTCTTGAATT
>JAUNJT010000116.1 GCA_030533105.1 Eggerthellaceae bacterium | reverse complement strand
GCGTCATGGCTAGAAGGCTCATCGTAGCGATTGCGCTTGCAATTATTATGGCGTTTGGTTTGTGCGCATGCGGACAGCAAAGCACGTCCTCGCAACCGACCTCGCAATCATCTGGAACGTTCAAGACTATGGCAGACGTCTTCTCTGCAAAGAGCAGCGAAGTCAGATGGGTTTACGATGAATCGCATTTCTTCTACGCCTTCAACAATGACGGTAAATACACACGTGTCGTCGTTGATCTTCCGAACGGCATGAAGGACAAGCTTGATGCGTCGAATTTCGATGAGGCGAAGATCAAGGAGCTGCTCGGCTCTTTGCCGATAGCGAAATCCGAAGTACTCGCGGATGCCGCTACCGTTCAAAAGGAGCTCGATGCCCTCAAGGGTAAGACGGGTGCAGAAGTCTCCGCAGCGGGCTATGTGATCAACAACTACGTTGTTAACGGCAAGACGACCGATTGCAGCGCAGAGAAACAATCGCTTGCCTACCTGATCACGTTCGATGGTGCCGTCGATAAGAACACGCTCAGTCCGACAGAAGCCGTGGAAGACCTGAAAGTGAAATCAGCATCCATCCAAGGCGTTTCCGCCAGCGCACTGGGGCTCGGAGAGAAATAGCTGTCAATCAGTTCTTTCGGCGTGCTTTCGGGCAGGTGCGGTTTTGTTGCATTAGTTGTTTCGTTGCGGTATCCTTCCTAGCCGTCACGCGAGTGTTGAGGGAAAGCTCTGAGCACTCGATAATCCGCGAGCGAAAGAGCGAAATACTAAAACATCACGCAATCAAGACAGGCCAATCGACGTTTTGGCCTGTCTTGTTTTTTACGAAGGCATAAAGGGGAGAGAATGAAAGACATCATCAACAAGTATACCGAGATGAACCTTGTCATCCGCATCGTCATCGGCTTGATAATCGGTATCGTAGTTGCACTCGTTCTGCGTCCGTTCGTCATCACTTCTGACGGTTCTGATCCGGCAGTCGTCGCCAGCTTCGTCGGAGGCATCATCAATGCGTTCGGCACGCTGTTCGTCGGCGCGTTGAAGGGCATCGCCCCTATCCTGGTCTTCTTCCTCGTCGCAACCTCGCTCGCCAAGACGAAGGTCGGTCAAGGAGCCACGCTGACGCGCGTGCTCGTGCTCTACATCATCGGAACGATTCTCGCAGCACTGCTCGCCGTTGGCATGAGCAACCTGATCGTTGTCGATATGGTCTTCCCGAAAGACACCGATCTTTCTTCCTTCGCGCCGCCTTCGGGTCTCGGACAAGTCATCACCAACCTATTGGCCAACGTCGTGACCAACCCGCTCGCCTCCATGGCAAACGCGAATTATCTGGGTGTTTTGTTCTGGGCCGTTCTTACTGGTCTCGCCTTACGTGCGTGGGCCACGGAAGGTCTCCACAAGGCTCTCGTATCGATTTCCAACGCGCTGACCTGCATGGTTCGCTGGATCATCCAGTTCGCTCCTTTCGGCATCATGGGTTTGATCTACGCAGCAGTCATTGAGAACGGCCTCAATATCTTCATCGATTACGGCATGTTGCTCATCGTGCTCGTCGGCAGCATGCTTGCGATGTTCTTCATCGTCAATCCGCTCATCGTGTTCCTCAATACGCGTCAGAACCCCTACCCCCTTGTATGGAAATGCATCTCGCGCTCTGCAATCACAGCATTCTTCACACGTAGCTCTGCCGCGAACATCCCCGTCAACATGGAGCTTTGCGAAGAGCTCGGATTGGAAGAGGACAACTATTCGATCTCGATTCCGCTCGGCGCAACCATCAACATGGAAGGCGCAGCGATCACCATCACAGTTATGACATTAGCGGCATGCCATACGCTCGGCATCGAGGTCGATTTCGTCTCCTCGATTCTGCTTTCCATCTTGGCAGCGGTCGGCGCATGCGGATCCTCGGGCGTTGCGGGCGGTTCGCTTTTGCTCATCCCGATGGCCTGCTCGCTGTTCGGTATTCCGGCTGACATCTCGGCTGGCGTCATCGGCGTTGGCTTCATCGTAGGCGTCATCCAGGACTCCATGGAGACCGCACTCAATTCCTCCACGGATGCGCTGTTCACCACAACCGCAGAGATCGCTCACAACAAGAAGATCGGCAAGCCGATTCCGAAGGGTGTTCCTGGAATGAAATAGGCGCGACTGCGCACGTCATAAACGAACTAAAGGCCGCCTGCAAAAGCAGGCGGCCTTTAGTTTTCGGGAAGAGCCGTATACGCAAGATCGACTTTGACGATCGTGTTGTACGAAGGGTTGTACTCACGCACGAGCGCCTGAATACGTAAAGCCAATTCCTCTGGCGTCATATCGAGCTCGAAAGGCTTCACGCAATCAAAGAGCACATTCGTGTGACCCTCCCCTGGCACCATGCGTACATCGTGGACGGTCAAATGCGGATCTATGGTTTTAATATTGTCAGCGATCCATGCACGGAATGCTTGCGCAACAGGATCCGACGTGACGATCGGATCGAGGTGGATTATCACTTCCATCCCGTCGTCGCGTAAGAACTCTTCTTCGATATCGTCGATGATTTCGTGGCTTTGAAGCACCGGCACTTCAGCGGGAACTTCTGCATGCACGCTCGCGAACAGTCGACCAGGGCCATAGTCATGCACCATCAAGTCATGAATGCCCAGCACGCCTTCGTGCTCCATGATCTTCTTCTCGATGTGCTCGACCACTTCAGGATCTGCTGGACCACCGAGCAAGGGGTCGATGGTGTCGCGCACCAAGCCGATACCGCTCCACAGGATGAAGAGCGCAACCGCTAGGCCCATCCATGCATCGAGCTCGTACCCCGTGAAATGCGAGATTAATGCAGCGATGAGCACAGCGCTTGTGGAAATGACATCGTTGCGCGAGTCAGCCGCCGTGGCGATAAGGGTTTGAGAATTGATGAGTTTGCCCAACTTGTTGTTGAACGCCATCATCCACAGCTTCACGACGATGGCAATCAGAAGCACGATGACCAATACCCAGCTGAATTCAACGGGTTCAGGCGTGACGATCTTCTCGACACTGCTCTTCAAAAGCTCGACGCCGATAACCAAGATGAGCACCGCGACGATCAAGCCCGAAAGATACTCGAAGCGGCCATGCCCATAGGGATGGTCGCGATCGGCTGGTTTGCCTGCAAGTTTGAATCCGAACAGGCTGATGATGTTGCTTGCCGCATCTGAGAGGTTGTTCACACCATCGGCGATGATGGAAACCGAACCCGCAACCGCGCCGATTAAGATTTTCGCAGCACACAGAATCACGTTGCAGACGATGCCGACAGCACCCGCGAACGCACCGATGCGGGTGCGCACCTTGGGGTTCTTCGTGTCGGCATTATCCGGAACGAAATGATTCAGCATCCATTGAATCATCGCATGGCCTTCCTCGGGTTGTTTGCATAGACGCTTCGCCAATGGGTTTGCGTATAGGCGCTATTATAGGCAGCTTATACGCCGTATGGCCAAATATTTTCCCTGCTGGAACTATTTTTCTCTTGACCAATGAAGCGCACAAGGGTACAGTATTACAGCACTTTCATGGGCCCGTAGCTCAGTCGGTTAGAGCGCACGCCTGATAAGCGTGAGGTCGCTGGTTCAAGTCCATTCGGGCCCACCATTCGTTGATAAACGCTCCACCGTGAGCCGAGTTTGCCGGTGGAGCGTTTATTCATATAGTGGTTCACGAAAACGTGCAGGCATATGGGGCATTAGCTCAGCTGGGAGAGCGCGGGCTTTGCAAGCCTGAGGTCAGGGGTTCGATCCCCCTATACTCCACCA
>JAUNJT010000115.1 GCA_030533105.1 Eggerthellaceae bacterium | reverse complement strand
CGCGAATTGCAGGTATAATTCTCCATTTGGAAACAAAAACCTTTGAAGGAGGCTATTGTGGCTGGACTCTTCAATTTCGACAGGATCATCGAAGAGATGAAACGCGCGCAAGCTGCCCAGGGCGGGCAGGCTGGCGGAAACCCGTTCAACCCGTTCGGGCAGGCTGCTTCCGGCCAGGCGCAGGATGACGCTGCAAGCGTTGCCGATGAAGCCCAGGCGTATGTTGACGCGAACGATTCATCCGCGCAAGGCGGCGCTCGCGGTGCATCACCTTTCGGGGGCTTCGGAAACTTCGGCGGCATGGGCGGCAATGCGGGTGATGCCACGAGCTTCGTCAACAGGATGTCCGAATGGGGCAAGAAGGCGCTCATCATCGCCATCATCGTGCTGATCGTCGTGCTGGCGGGCGCATACTGGTGGTTCCATCCGCCCATCAACATCCACTCCACCGATACGTGGATGTTCGGCGCCATCTTCATCCTGCTGCCGCTGTTCCTCGTGTTCTCGAGCAAGCATGTGAAGTACACGACGGGCAAGAAGGTTGAACCCAACGAAGCGAAGGCGAAGACATTCAAATATCTGAGCTTCATCCCGATCATCGTTGTGATCATCGGTCTTATCGGCGCGCTGCTTTCGCTGTCGTTCATTCCGGGCAATGCGAAGAAGTACGCGAACATCCTGCAGACCGAGAGCCTCGATTTCGCGCAGGACATCCAGGAAGTCAATTACACCGAGATTCCGATCATCGACCGCGATACCGCCATCGTCTTGGGCAACAAGGAAATGGGTACCATCGCGGACTATGTCAGCCAGTTCGAGGTCGATGACCTGTACAGCCAGATCAACTACCAGAACAAGCCCGTGCGTGTGAGCCCGCTCAACTACGCCGACCTGTTCAAGTGGCTCACGAACAGAAGCGAGGGCATCCCGGCATACTGCCTGATCGATATGACGACGCAGGATGCGGCAATCGTGCGCATCAGCGAAGTCGACGGCACGATGGGCGAGGGCATCAAGTACTCGCAATCCGAGCCCCTCGTGCGCAACGTCGACCGTCACGTGCAGTTGAGCTATCCGTTCTACATGTTCGACGAGCTCTCGTTCGAGATCGATGAGAGCGGTCATCCATGGTGGATCTGCCCGGTCCAGACGCGTGAGATCGGCCTGTTCGGCGGCACGAACATCTACCGTGTAGTGCTGTGCGATGCTGTATCGGGCGAGTGCTTCGATTACGCCGTCGAGGAATGCCCCGAGTGGGTCGACCGCGTGTATCCCGCCGACTTGTTGATCACCCAGTACAACTGGAGCGGCAAGTACGCGAGCGGTTGGTTCAATTCCTGGCTCGGCCAGTCCGGCGTGGTGCAGACCACCCCGGGCTCTTCTGCTTCGATCCTCGGTTACAACTACATCGCGAAGGGCGATGACGTGTGGGTCTACACCGGCGTGACCTCGGCGACCTCCGACAGCTCCATCGTCGGCTTCGTGCTGATCAACCAGCGCACGGCCGAATCGCACTTCTATTCGGTTTCGGGTGCGACCGAGATTTCCGCGATGGGATCTGCCGAAGGCCAGGTTCAGAACCTGCGCTATACGTCCACGTTCCCGATCCTGATCAACGTAGCGAACCAGCCGACCTACTTCATGGCGCTCAAGGATGCTGCCGGCTTGGTGAAGAAATTCGCCATGATCGACATCCAGCGCTACCAGAACGTCGCGGTGGGCGATACGGTTGCCGATACCCAGAAATCGTATCTGGCGTTGTTGGCAACCAACGGCATCGATACATCCTCAGAAGTGGTGATAGCCGGTGCTAATGAGACATCTGGCAAGATCAAAGCCATGAACGTCGCCATCATGAACGGCAATACGCACTACTACGTCATCCTCGAGGGTGATTCGGCGGTGTACGACTTCGCTTTGCCGGGCCTGTTGCAGATCGTGGCCTATGCGCCAGGCGACTCCATCAGCTTCACGTATACGGAAGCGAACGGCATCTACACGGCGAACTCCATCACTGACGCGGATGCTCCGAGGGTGGGCATCTCCGGAAGCTAAGCTTTTTCGCGCGCCCGCATGGGAAAACCTTTACGGGCGCGCATTCCCGAATCTGAGTCGAAGAAAGGTAAGCACCAATGGCTCAACACGTTACCGAGCGTGATGTGCGTGATATCGCGGAATATACGCGCATCCGCTTGAACGACGACGAAATCAGCCAGATGACGATCGATTTGAATAACATCATCGATAGCCTGGCTCCCATCACCGAATACGATCTCGAAGGCGTGGTTCCCACGTTCCATCCCATCGGAAGCCTTTCCAATGTGATGCGCGAGGACATCGAGCGTGAAAGCTTCACGCAGGATTATGCGCTCTCCAATGCGCCTGCCCAGCAGGACGGCTGCTTCCTCATCCCGTCGATTCTCGGTGAAGGAGGCGATCGCTAATGGCAGAGCTTGCGACCTTAGGCATCGCCGAGATGCAAGCAGGTTTGGCGGCGGGGGAGTTCTCTGCAGCCGAGCTCGCGGAAGCGACCGCTAAGCGCATCGAGGAGATCGACTACGAGCAAGGCGGTGTGAACGCGTTTCTGGAATTCACCCCCGAGGTTGCCCGCGAAGCGGCAGCGAAAGTGGATGCACGCCTTGCACAAGGCGAGTCGCTTTCCGACATCGGCCCACTTGCGGGCATTCCGATGGCCTATAAGGACAACATGAATCTTCTCGGCACGCGCACGACCTGCGGTTCGCGCATGCTTGAGAATTACGAGAGCATGTACACCGCCACGTGCGTGCAGCGCACGCTGGATGCGGGAGCGCTCCCGATGGGCAAGCTCAACATGGACGAGTTCGCGTTCGGCTCCTCCACTGAGACGTCGGCCTTCGGCCCGACGCGCAACCCATGGGATCTTGAGCGCGTTCCAGGTGGAAGCTCTGGCGGCAGTGCTGCTGCGGTCGCGGCGGGTCTTGTCCCAGCCACGCTCGGCAGCGATACCGGCGGCTCCATCCGCCAGCCCGCAAGCTTCTGCGGCGTCGTCGGCGTGAAGCCGACCTATGGCGTGGTCTCGCGCTACGGCATCGTGGCATTCGGTTCCTCGCTCGACCAGGTCGGTCCCTTTGCGCGCAGCGTGCAGGATGCTGCGCTCGTGATGAATGCCATCTCAGGCCATGATCCTCTCGACTGCACGAGCCAGCCGGTAGATACGGATTTCACGGCGAACCTTGCGGAAGGTGCGAAGGGCATGCGCATCGGCGTCGTGCCCGCGTTTTTGGAGGCCGAGGGCCTTACCGCTGAAGTGAAAGCCCGCGTCGAGGAGGCCATCGCGCACCTTGCGGATGCAGGTGCGCAAATCGTGGAAGTCGATCTGCCGCACGTGCAGGCTGCCATGAGCGCGTACTATGTGCTCGGCCCGTGCGAGGCGTTCTCCAATCTGTCGCGGTTCGATTCGGTGCGCTATGGCTATCGCGATCCCGGCCATGCCGATTTGGGCGGTCAATATGAGGCGAGCCGTGCGGAGGGCTTCGGCCCCGAAGCGCGCCGCCGCATCATGCTCGGCAGCTACCTGCTCTCGGCCGGCGTGTACGACAAGTACTACTATCCGGCGCAGCAGGTGCGCACGCTCATCACGCAGGATTACGCTCGCGCTTACGAGAAATGCGATGTCATCGCCATGCCGGCAAGTCCGCGCACTGCATTCAAGTTCGGAGAAATCTCCGATCCGACAAGCATGTATCTGTCGGACATGTTCACCATCTCACTCAACATCGCGGGCAACGGCGGCATGAGCATGCCGTGCGGGCTCGGT
>JAUNJT010000114.1 GCA_030533105.1 Eggerthellaceae bacterium | reverse complement strand
CTCTCCGCATTCGCGTACATGCGAGCTGCCGCACGGATGAGCTCTGCATCCAGATCGCAGATCTCGGCTGCCCACTCGGCATCCTTGCCCTTGACGGACTCGACGAGCTGCTCGTATCCGTAAGTCCAGCAATCGATGAAGTCATGGTCAACGAGGTCCTCGGCGATGATGGTATTGAGCATCGCGATGCCGAGCGCGCCATCGGTGCCCGGACGGATCTGCAGCCAGTATTCCGCTTTGGCGCCAAGCCAGGTAAGCCTCGGGTCGATGGTGATGATCTTGGTGCCCATCTGCATGCATTCGACGATCCAGTGGCCCAAGAAACCGTCGGCATTGGCTTTCAGGGGCTCGTTACCCCAGACCATGATGACATCGGGTCGGCGGAATGAGGGATCGGCGTATCTGAGCTCATGCGTCTCGGATACGTCGATGATGTTCATCTCGCCCATCTTGGCGGAAGAGCCGATCATGCGGGGGAGATAGCATGCGAATCCCGAGAAGCCGAAGTTGGAGACGTTCGGGGTCTCGAGCGCGGTCGAAGCAAAGAGCGGCAACTGCCAGCCGATGTCACGTCCCGTGCCGTGGTCGAAAAGAATCGTGTGGGATCCGAAGTTCTCCTTGATGTAATTCACCTTCTCGACGATCTCGTCGTAGGCCTCATCCCAGCTGATGCGCTCCCACTTGTTCTCACCACGCTCGCCGGCACGGCGAAGGGGATAGCGCAGACGGTATTCGGATTGCTGCTGTTCGGGAAGGTCGAGGCAGCGCATGCAGAGCTTGCCTCCGTTAAAAGGATTCAAAGGATCGCCCTCGACATGGACGAGACGCCCCTGCGCATCAACGGATAGAAGGACGCCGCAACCGTTGTGGCAGCCGGGAGGCGACCAGTGATTGGTGCGGGTAACGGTGATGTCTCCCTCTTGCCATCGCCATTCACCTTCGTGATACGCCTTGCGATCAAGGGTATCGAGAAATTCTTGGTAATCCATAAGCTCTCCTCTCCCTCATGCTTGCCGCGAAAGGGGGCATTCGAGCTGCTATCTGCCAAGAAAGAACGCTCGTGATTCGTTGGAGATAGCATCCACGACCCCCAAGCTAACACATCTTCATTATACACGCCGCGCGTGCGGGATAAGGCATGCTCCTTACGTCTCTTCGCTTTGTCTTTCCCTTGCAGGCGGGAATCCCGGCTCCATGATGCGGCTGTAATACGTGCCGCTCTGATACAGCGCGGCTGCGGGATTGTGGGCGAGCACCCGATCCTTGACGATCAAATACGTCACGGGCGCTTCGGAGTGCTTGATGAACAGCGTATCGTGTCCGACGCACAACCCGACGATGACGTTCAGGTCGGTCTTTTTGGCGTTTAAGATCTTCGCCTGCACGATGGGATTGCACAGCGATTCATGGCATCCGGGATGCACCTTGACGTCTTCCGGGATTCCGGCTTTTGCCTTGTCGATGCCACCCACCTTGCAGACGACGGCGCATACGGCATCGAATCCCTTCGCTTTAAGCACCTTCGAAAACAACTGCGTCTCGCGGCGAAGTCCCACGCAGGTCGCGATGCCGATCTTCTTCGCACCGATCTTCTGCGCGAACAGCGCGATTTCCTCCACGCGCGTCAGGGCGCCGTAGTAGAGCCCCTCGCACTCGGCAGCCGCTTGGAAGATCTTGCGCGTCATCGGGTCGTTGTTGTATTCGTCGAGCGCCTCGTCGAAGAACTCCTGCGGATTGTTCGTCGTCATGCAGAAGTCCGGCCAGTCGCTATTCTGATAGTTGCAATGAAAGCTCGCGCAATTCGCGCACGATTTCTCGGTCGCCATGATCCCACCTCTTCCATTTCGTGAGTTTGCCATCCTTTTTCGCGCCCTCGCAAGCAATCGCTGGATTCGTTACATGATGAGCCGCAGCAGCTCATCGGCCACCATTCTCCCTGCTTCTTGGGGGTCGTATGCTGGAGAGCCTACCCTGACCATCGCATCGATATCGGTGCAGAAAGCCTTGTCCGCGAGCTTCGCGACGAGGTTGTCTGTCATCAGCTTGCCATCCACGCCTTCGGGCCTGTAGGCGGGGAAGGCAGCCGCAATCGTCACGGGATTGAGATTGAGGACGGTGAGCGCGAGCCAGAGGTCATAGAGGTCGCGGCCTTTCTTGCGCTGGTACAGCGCGCGGAGCTTTGTGGCGACGAGCTCCTCCGGTTGGAACGTTGGGATGTCGGCCTCACCTGTGTAGAAGGGGTTGTCGATGCGGTGCATCCGCTTTGCGAGGGGCATCATCGGCGAACGTTCGTAGGTGTTTATTTCGAGCTTGATTTTGCCTGGGGTACCGTCCTCGAATGCGAACCGCCAGTACACCTTGGGGAATTCGCCCATCTTCGTGCGGACCTCGAAGCCTAAGCTCCGGCCCAGAGAGGTAAGGCGCTTCATTACGTCGCCTATGCCACCGGCGCTGGTGCGCACGAAGTCGAGATCCTCGCTGTACCGATACGGCTCGGGCAGGAACAGCTTGTGGAAGGCGGTGCCGCCCCTCAGGACGAGCTCGCTGCCAAGCAGGGGATCGTTTGCCACCTCGGCCATGGCCATCGAGAGCAGGAGGTCCTGTTCGATCTGGTTCTCATTCTGCCAGGGATGATCGATGCCCCATTGGATTATGTCGGTCCTACGCATCATATGTCCGGATCGACCTCCTCGTTCACAACGATCCTCCACTTCGCATCGAGCCTACCCGTTCTGGCAGATGTTGGCGAGAGGAAGGAGGGCTCGCTTGCAAGTGACGCGCAGTAGGTGGCGAGCCCGTCGGGAGCGCCGTCGCCGAACGCATCGAGCAGCCAGCCCAGGCGTCGTGCTGCGGCATCGGGAAAGAGCGAGGCGTCTGCGGCTACTTCCGAACCGAAGTCGGGATGCTCTTCGGCGAGCTCGACAACAAGATTCGCCACGTTGGATAACCCTCCGCATATGCCGGGGTCTGCTGCCAGCATGAGCAAGGTAGTGCCCGGCGAGGCGATGCGCGCGCCCGTCTTCCGCAGAAGATCGGCCGATTGCGCGGCAGAGCTCACGTAGCCGCGGGTGTAGAACTCGAGTCGCGATCGCCCGAATGTTCGCGTCCTCACCGCCTTGCCAGTCGCCACTTGGAACACTTGGGCTGCATGGTGGCTCGCGCCGTGGCGCTCTGCAGCTGTCAGCCATCCGACGAGGTAGTCGGTGCCGAGGTGCGCCATCATGTCGTTGATATAGCGCATGGGATCCGGTGCACCCCACGTTCGGTATTCGGGCGGGATCGGAACCCACAGGCCGCGTGCGGGAGAGAACATCTTCCCGCTCTTCCGCAGGGGAGCCACGCGCTGCGAGACCTGGTTCGAGGGCAGGCCGCAAAGGTGCATCACTTCTTCGGTCGAAAGTGACGTTATCCCATGCGAGAGCGCCCAGTCCGACAGCTCGGAGGCGGGTACAGAGCCTGGGCTTGTTATTTCGATTAGATGATTCATATTGCGTAATCTAACGTATTATGTGAGTTTATGCAATAAAAATCATTCATTTTCCTTCTTCAGGATATTCCATCTTCGTCATCGCGAAGGTCGCTCGATCATTCCTAGACTTCCTTTATCGAAGCCTTGAACAGCCTCATGTAGTATTCATCGCCCTCTTCGATGATCTCATCGATGCGGCGTAGGACATCGTCCTTCTGCTCGGGGAGATGCACGGTGAAACCATAGGGCATCGTGGTATGCCTGCAGGCGAAGGTCGTTTCGATTTCAAGCTGTTTGATGAACTCCCTCATCTCATAGTAGCGCTCGAGCTCCCCGGCCTCCACGAACGAGCCCTCGCGCACATCGTCCATAAGCGGCGGCTCCATGTTCGTG
>JAUNJT010000050.1 GCA_030533105.1 Eggerthellaceae bacterium | reverse complement strand
CCATGGTGATGTCGGCCTTGATGGGGTTGTGGTTGCCGCGGCAGATGACGACGACCGCGTTGACGGCGCCTTCCTTGATGGACTTGACAGTACCCTTGATTTGGTTGCGTGCGCTGAGCTTCATGGCATTCCTTTCTTTCTGAATCGAAGAAGCTTCACTCGATGCTTCCTTTTGAAGCCTATTATATACTCATTTGAAAATATATTCACTTGAATATCATACTCATATTAGTATAATTAAGTAGTGAAGTGTCGGTATCGTTTCGAACTGACAAAAGAAAGGCGTTTCTGCTCTTGCAGGCGCTTGAACGACAAGGAGGATTGATATAACGATGAAGAAGATGAGAGCTCTGCTTGTTGGCATCGTTGCGCTTGCGTTGGTGTGCGGTGTTGCGCTTGCTGGTTGTCAGAAGCACGAGAAGGCAACACTGCAGATCTTTGCAGCAAACTCGCTTTCCGAAGCTATGAACGAAGCCCAGGCAGCTTACACGAAGTCCCATGACTGGATTACCTTCGCCGATACCCAGTACAAGGGTTCCGGCACGCTCGTCAAGGAGCTCCAGGGTGGTGCCAGCGCGGATATCCTGATTACCGCTGCCACGTCCAACATGGATGACGCTGCAAGCTCTGGCCTGATTGACGAGAGCAGCCGTTTCGATCTGTACAAGAACGATCTTGTCGTTGTCGTCCAGAAGGGTTCCGATATCAAAATCGGCTCTCTGAATGACATTCTCGACAAGAAGATCGCCATCGGCAACGAGTCCGTTCCAGCGGGCAACTATGCTCGTCAATCCCTCGCCTCCATCGGTGCGTATACTGACGCTTCCGGCAAGGGTGGCGACTATGTCGGCATCTCTTCCGACCAGCTTTTGATTGCTGAGTCCGTCGGCCAGGTCGTGACGTATGTCGGTACTGGTGATGCCGAGGTCGGTATCGCATATCTGTCTGACGTGTATCGCAACGATCAGGTCGAGGTAGCCTTCACGATTCCGGCGGATGCCCATAAGAACATCATCTATCCGGCAGCCGTATGCAAGGATTCCAAGGCTGCATCCGAAGCTGCCGCTTTCCTGAAGTGGTGCAAGGAAGACTCCTCTGCTAAACAGATCTGGCAGAAGTACGGCTTCGCCCTTGCATAAGGCTTAATCGATGCGGAAAAACATCCTCACAAGTTTCTCCGTACTCGCAGCTTTCCTCCTAGCCCTGGTATTCTTGCCAGGGCTAGGAGATGGTTTGGTTGCCTTCTCGGAGTCAGCGATCACCGTTGACAAGGACGGTCAGTCTGCTGTTTCCGAGAATGCAACCTTCGGCATTTCCGATTTCTATCGTGCCCAAGTTGGTTCGAATCGCCAGATAAATGGCGAGTACTACGGTTACATCTTCTATATCGGCGACGACCCCGATCGATTCTGTTGCGTGTATGCGAATCTGGAAAGCGACTCACCGTATGCCGTGCTCTACATTCCGCCCGAGGCAGTAGGCGTAGGCGTTCGCCCTGAGGATGATTCGGCTGTTTCCGAGCTCAAACAGCTCATGCACGAGCTCGATTTGCATAGCGCCTCCGGTGGCAATACCCCCGAGGTCGATGACGTGACATATTACGTGACATCGGAGAAGACGTTCACGGTGGGCGAAGCGGTGTATACCTTCGCCGCCGAGCTTGAAGATGGCGATTACTATGTCACGCTTCTCGGAGCCGATGGAACCGATATCACTTCTCCGAGCCATCCGAATCACGTTAAGATCGGATATTGCTCCTATGGAGCGATCAAGTACAAGGGCGACATCTCGGTAACGGGAAAAGCGACGGGCATGGCGGCTCTCTTAGAGTTCTTGCAGGAGATGGATTACTCTCCTTTGTTCGTCACCTTGCGTACGACGTTGACTGCCATCGTCATCATCTTCATACTCGGCCTTTTGGCGGCGTGGTGGATCTTGCGTCTTCCGCGCAAAGCGCATAACTTCTTCGATACGCTGTTCACCATCCCGATGGTGCTGCCTCCCACGGTCTGCGGCTTTCTGCTTCTTTTGGCCTTGGGCAAGAACACCTCGTTCGGTCAGTTCTTCATCGATATCGGCTTCCCGCTGGTCTTCAGTTGGCCCGCAACCGTCATCGCGGCAGTCGTGGTGGCATTCCCTTTGATGTATCGCAATGTGCTGGGCGCGTTCGAGGGCCTTGACAGCAACATGCTCGATGCGGCTCGCACGCTCGGCTGGAGCGAGTTTCGGATTTTCAAGAAGCTGATGCTCCCGCTGTCGTGGAGCTCAATCGCTGCCGGTACCGTGCTCGCATTCGCCCGTGCGTTGGGCGAATTCGGCGCGACGCTGTTCTTGGCAGGCACATACGCAGGTATCACCGAAACTATTCCAATCGCCATCTACACCGAGTGGATGAACGGTAATTCGAACGTGGCCATTTTCTGGACCATCGTGATCATCATCTTCAGCTTCATCGTCATCTTCTTCATCAATTGGTGGACGACTCGTGCGACGAAGTATCGCGTGAAGGAAGATACTGACAAATGAGTCTGATCATCGACATCAAGAAGGAATTCAAGGGCTTCACGCTTGAAACCGCATTCGAGGCCGGAAACGAGACCATCGGTCTTTTAGGCGAGAGCGGCTGCGGAAAGAGCCTCACCATGCGCAGCATCGCAGGCATCGAAACGCCCGATGAAGGCAAGATCATCGTTAACGATGAAGTGTATTTCGATCGCGTACGCGGGCAGCGTCCCAAAGTGAATCTGACGCCTCAGCAGCGCAAGACGGCATTGCTGTTCCAGAACTATATGCTGTTCCCGAACCTAAAGGTCGGCGAGAACGTCGCGGCAGGAATTCCCAAGGATGTGACAGCCGCAGAGCGCGATGCCATCGTGGCTGCCGAGCTCAAGCGCTTCAGCTTGGAGCATTTCATCGATCGCTATCCCGTGCAGCTTTCCGGCGGCCAGCAGCAACGCGTCGCATTAGCGCGCATGCTTGCGGCCAAGCCGGGCATCCTCATGCTCGATGAGCCTTTCAGCGCCCTCGACGCGCACCTGAAAAGCGCGCTCGAGCAGAACTGCGTCACGCTTTTCGAGGCATTCCATGGCACGGTGCTCTACGTGAGCCACGATATCGACGAGGCGCTCCGCTTCTGCGATCGCATCGCGGTCATCGACAACGGCCATATCATGGAGATCGACGAGGGCGACGAGCTCGTGAACACGCCTAAATCGAAGGCTGCGATAAAGCTATCGGGCTGTAAGAACATCACGGATGCGGAATATGTCGATGAGCATACCGTATTCTTGCCCGATTGGGGCGTCGACGTGCACGCACCTCATGTCCCGAAAGACGTGAAGACTTTCGGCATCCGAGCGACCTTCATCGAGCGCGTTGATGGTCCAGGCGAGAACTGCTGTCACATGGTGGTCGATCGCGCGAGCGATGCGCGCTTCGAGCGCACCCTGCTCCTCCGCTTCCTGGATGGTGCCGCACTCGAAGTCGCTGACGAGAACGGCGTCATCGATGAGATGCGTTTCCTGCATACGCATGTATTCTGGCGTATTCCGAAGAATCCAGGTGAAGGGGTGCCCCTTGCTCCACCTCCCGAGGCCGGCGATGAGCTATGGGTCCGCTTCCCAGCGAGCAAGATCTATCTGGTCGATAGGTAGTAACCTTCAAGGGCAAATGATCAGACAAAAAGCGGACGGGCGCGTGCGCCCGTCCGCTTCGCTCATCCCTTGATTCTAAAGCTGTTATTCGGCGCGCTCCCAGAGACCGGATTTGCCGCCGTCCTTTTTGAGCAGGCGGACATCGGTGATCTCCATGCCGCGATCGACGGCCTTGCACATATCGTAGACGGTCAAGCAGGCGGCAGCAGCGCCCGTGAGCGCTTCCATCTCGATGCCGGTCTTGCCGGTAACGCCGCAGGTCACCGTGATATGGATGCCCACGCGGCCGTCTTCGCGCTCGTCCTGGTAGACAGGCTTGCAATCGACTTTCGCCTTCGTGATGTTGAGCGGGTGGCACATGGGGATCAAATCGCTCGTGCGCTTGGTCGCCATGATGCCGGCTACGCGTGCACAGGCGAGGACATCGCCTTTGGCGGCCTTGCCTTCGACGATGAGTTCGAGCGTTTCGGGATTCATGGCGATGAATCCTTCGGCGATGGCGATACGCTCGGTATCGGGTTTAGCGGATACGTCTACCATGCGGACGTCGCCGTTTGCATCGATATGGGTCAACTCAGCCATCTTCTAGCCTCCTATAGCGCTCATGCCACGTTCCGTACCGACTTTATCATGATGCTCGTCGGGCTTTGCTCCGATGGCAGTATAGAACACCTCTGCGATGTCTGCATCCGTACCGGTACGCACGGCTTCATGCAAATCGTATTCGACATCGCTGAACAAGCACGGGCGGAGCTTGCCGTCTGCGGTGAGGCGCAGCCTGTTGCACTCGGAACAGAAGTGTTTCGAAAGCGGTGAGATGAAGCCGACGGTTCCTTTTGCGCCGGGGAAGCGGTAGTACTTTGCGGGACCGTAACCGAGCGGCTTATCCTCATCGCGGACTTCAATAAGTTCGGGAAGGGCCTTTTCCCGCGCGGAGGCATTGATCGCTTCGCGTACTTCCTCGCTCGAGATGACATCTTCGGGGCCCCAGCCTGAGTTATCGAAGCCGCTGGAGGAACCGACTGGCATGTATTCGATGAAGCGCATGTGGAGCGGACGGTCGATCGACATGCTCGCGAACGAGTAGAAATCCTGGTTCAGCCTGCGCACGGTGACCGCATTGATCTTCACGGGATCGAGTCCGACCGCAAGCGCAGCCTCGATGCCATCGAGCACGGTTTCGAGCTTGCCGAGGCGCGTTATCTCGGTGAATTGCTCAGGGTCGAGGGTGTCGAGCGAGATGTTCACGCGGTCGAGCCCTGCGGCTTTGAGATCGCCCGCCATCTGAGGCAAGAGGACGGCATTTGTCGTGAGAGAGATGTTCTCGATTCCATCGATGGCCCGGATGTCGCTTATCAGGCCCACGACGCCCTTGCGCACGAGCGGCTCACCGCCGGTGAGGCGGATGCTCTTGATGCCTAAGTCGGCAGCGACGCGCACGATTCGCACGATCTCCTCGTTGCGGAGGATGTCGACATGGCTCATCTTCGGGATGCCTTCGGGAGGCATGCAATAAATGCAGCGTAGGTTGCAGCGATCCGTGAGGGAGATCCTCATGTAATCGATGTTCCTGCCGAATGAATCCTTCATAGCGGTTTCTAGGCTTTCGTCCGCAATGCGGCCTTAAGCGTAGACTTCCTCCTCCACGACTAGTTCGTTCTTGATCTTTCCGACGAGCTTTTGCAGGGCATCGATGACGTTGGGGCGTATGTCGCCTCCGATGAGCACGTACATCAGGCTCTCGCCGACTTCAAGCTCGCCTTCGTTGAGCCAAACGCGCACATAATGGATGCCGGGGAATCCCTTCGCTTCTTCGATAGCGGCTTCAAGTCCTTCGGCATCGTAGCTGAAACGCACGGCGCGCACATCGCCGATGCCTTCGATTCCTTCGCGCATCTGGCGCTTCGGAGTGATGCGTACCACGCCGTTATGCGTGAGGTACATGCCGCATTGGTCTGCTTCGGGTGACTTCTTGGCTTCTTCGAGCCAGGCGTCCATGGATGGTGCTTGCATGATTCTCCTCACCCTCGTCGAATATTCATCTTGTTTGCGAATAATCAAACGTTTTCACTATTATACTTTAATCGCATGGATGATGAATCCTTTTGTTCAACGAAAAGGAAGGTGGGCCATGAGGGATCATTCAAGTCATGTCGAGGTGTCACGCGAACGCGCCGTCGAACTATTGGGAAGTGCGGTGACGTTTGATTCGGCGGTCGAGACCATCGCGCTTGATGCTGCGTGTGTCGGGCGCGTGCTCGCAAAAGATGCGGTTGCTTTGCTTGATATGCCGAATTGCCTGACCTGCAAGATGGATTCGGTTGCAGTGCATTGGGATGACTTCAAGGATGGCATGCCCGATACGACAGGATGGCAGCGTGGTTGCGAATGGGAGTTCGCCAACACCGGCATCGGCATGCCGGAGGGTTTCGATACGGCCATCGTGATCGAGCATGTGATATTAAATGAGGACAACTCAGCCATCTCATTCGACGCGGCTCCGAGCAAGCAGTATGCAGGGACATCTCCCGCCGGCTCTCGCATGCATAAAGGCGATGTTTTGGTTCCTGCAGGCAGCGTGCTCACCCCGCTTCTCATCTCGCACATCGCCTCAGGCAACAACACCGAAGTCGAGGTCATCGCCAAACCGAAGGTGGCATTCATCCCTACGGGTAGCGAGCTAGTCGTTCCCGGTTCTGAGATCCCGCGAGGCAAGAACATCGAGACGAACAGCCTTCTCGCTGCTGCGAAGATTGAAGGTTGGGGCGGGGAGTGCATCGTATGGGATATCGTCCCCGACGACCCCGAAGCGATAAAAGCCGCCGTCCTCGATGCTGCGCGATCCTGCGACATCGTCGTCATCAACGCGGGCTCCTCGAAGGGTAGTGATGACTGGAATATCGAGATGCTCGATCAGATAGGGCAGGTGCTTTATCACGAGACGAATCACGGACCCGGGCATCACAGCTCCGGCTCAGTGGTCGAGGGCGTGCCTGTCGTCGGCATCTCGGGACCTCCCGGCGGTGCTGCATTCACGATGGATTTCTATCTGTATCCATTGATGCAGCGTTACTTCGGGCAGCCCATCGAGCTTAAAAAGATCGACGTGCGTCTCAAGGAGGGCTTCTCCAAGAAGGGTCCGCAGGCGAAGAAGCCCGCTTCGGAAACCGCGAAGGGCGAGGCCCGCCCGAGCATCGTCGCCGATGGTCGGGAGTTCTTCGGCATCAAGCAGCTCAGACTCGAGATGGATGGTACTGAGGTGTGGGCAACGCCTGCATCTACATCGCATGTCGGCGCTCCCGAAGCAGACACGATGGATTGCTACTTCGGAGTGAGCTCCTTGCGCGATGTACCCCAGAAGGGGGATACTATCACCGTTGACTTACGACCATAAGGAGGGGAGCCATGGCGTATAGCCACCATGAGGAACGTGCACTGCGTTTTGTTCTTGTAACCTGTTCCGACACGCGCTCGATGGCCGAGGATTCGGCGGGAGATGCCTTGTCCGAGCTCATTGCGCAGAAGGGTTGGGAGCTCGTGGACCGCGTCATCGTGAAGGACGACCGAGAGACGATCGCCGAGGCGATCAAGCGCGCGTGCGATGACGCCGAGCTCAAGGTCGATGTCGTGCTCACATGCGGTGGTACCGGGCTATCGCTTCGCGATGTGACGCCTGAGGCAACGCGTGATGTGTGCGAACGTGAAGTTCCCGGCATCGCCGAGGGCATGCGCGCATACAGCATGCAGAAAACCCCGTTCGCGATGCTGTCGCGTGCTCTATGCATGCAGCGCGGGCGCGTCATCGTCATCAATCTTCCCGGCAGCAAGAAGGCTGCCGTGGAGAACTGGGAGGCGCTCGATCCCGTTCTGGCCCATGCCGTGTCGATGATGGCGGGTGGCGGACATGAGTAGCGAGAACGCGACGATGGAGGAAGCGTTGGTGAAAGGCGCCGAAGAGGCGATTTCACAAGCGAAGGATGCACTTGCGTCCATAAACTATCTCGCCCCTAGAGGCGAGGTGCATCAATCGCTCATCGATACCGACTGGGGTTTGCAGTGGAAGGAAGAGCAGGGGGAGTACCATGCCGACGATAATGCGGCATATTGGGACAACCGTGCACCCAAATTCGGAACCAAGCGCGGGATAAGCCCTTATGTGCTCGCATTCATCGATCATCTCGCACTCGACCCGGATGACTCCGTGTTCGACATGGGATGCGGCAACGGCGCGCTCGCGATCCCTCTCGCGAAGGCGGGGCATAAGGTCATCGCACGCGATTTCTCGCGCGGCATGCTCGATGCGCTTAAAGAGGAGATGGAAGCGCAAGGCGTTACGGGCATCGATTACGCTCAGATGAGCTGGGAAGACGATTGGGAAGCATGCGGGATAGGCGAGCGCATCGTCGATGTTGCCTTCGCGTCGCGTTCCATCATCACTTCCGATCTCAAAGCCTCGCTTGAAAAGCTCTCGAAGGTCGCACGCAAACGCGCTTGCGTCACGGTTTCGACGAATGCGACACCGCATACCTCGTCCGATATCTTAAGAAGCCTCGGAGCGACCTATGTGAAGGAACGCGACTCCCTATACACCTTCGCCATCCTCATACAGTTGGGTTATCATCCCGAGGTGAGCTATATCCTAAGCCAGCGATGCGATGCATACGAGGATAGGGAAGATGCAGCGGCTGCGCTCGAGCGGATGATCGTGAGCGCAGAGCCGTACATCTCAAAAGAAGATGCATGCCGTTGCAGGGAGAATCTGCCTGCCTGGTTGGATGAGAACCTCGTCCCCAACGAGAATGCAGGTCGATTGAATAGCCATAATGAAGTCGAAGGCCCGTGGCGGCTCGCGGTTCCGCGCGAGGTGCGCTGGGCATTCATCAGCTGGGAGGTCTGACATGAACGAATTGAATGAGACGCGCGTTTTTTACTTCGGCGCGAGCAACGTGAGCGCCTCGGCCGCGAAGCTCTCGAAGCAGTTCGGCTTCGAAGTTGTCGTGCTCGATAACGAGCAGAAGCGCCTCGATAACCCGCTTTTCGATGGCTGCGAGAAGAGGATCGTCGACTTCAACGACTTGGGCGATCTGGGCATCACCAAGGACGATATGCTGTGCGTCATCACGCCTGGCCACACCTTCGACCCCCAGGCGTTCACGTATGCGATTACGACTCCGGCGTTCTATGTGGGCATGATGGGCAGTGCGAAGAAGAACGCGAAGGTGTTCGCGTACTCGCTTGAGCATGGTGCAACGCAGGAGCAGATCGATGATGCCTATGTGCCGATCGGAATCAAGATGTCGTGCGCAGATGCTGACGAGATCGCGCTTTCCATCGTGTGCGAGCTCGTGAAGGTGCATAACGAGTTCTATCCACGCGAGCTCGATCACGACAAGCTGCATCGGGAGTAAACGGTCTGAACCGTTTCTCAATTAAGCAAAAGAGATGCGCCCTTTGGGGCGCATCTCTTTTGCGCTTATGTTCTTTCTCCATGGGAATAAGCAACATTTCGTTGCATATCTATGCTACGAACAGGTGCTATAGCTGATCAAGTCATTTGTAGAGAAGCCCAGATGGAAACGTACAATTATCCTGACATGTGCGGAATCGTCCGCGGTATCCCAATTGTCATTAACGAGAGAGAAGAAAAGGGGGTAATCCATGTCGGAAGAGAAATGGGTATGCACAGCCTGTCCCGGTTGGGGCGACCATGAATTCTGTGCGATCAAGACCGTCGTCAAAGACGGCAAGATCGTTCGCACGGAAGCCTTGCCCTATACCGGCGCGGAAGCAGGCGAAGGGCATTGCTGCCAGAAGGGCACTGCATCGTGGCGTGCCGTCTATGCTGAGGATCGATTGCTCTATCCCTTGAAGCGCGTCGGCGAACGCGGCGAAGGCAAGTGGGAGCGCATCAGCTGGGATCAGGCTTTTTCCGAGATCGGTGCCAAGATGCTCGAGCTTGGCGAGAAATACGGTCACGATACGATCGCGTTCTGGAACATCACCGCATCGCTCCCGCCGTCACAGGGTTTGGACACGGTTCTCGGCAACCGTCTGTGCGGCACATGGGGCGGTACCGACCCCCTGAATGCGTACGGTCTCGATAACGGCCCGTACTATGCATCGTATTTCGATTTGGGCGATTTCTACAAGTACATGATGATTGATCCAGTGAAGTTCGATGCAACGACGTACCTGATCGTATGGGGTGGTAATCCTGTCGAGAACCAGCAGCGCGTTGCCAAGCATATCGTCGAAGCGAAGAGCCGTGGTGCCAAAATCGTCGACATCGGCCTTCTCTTCGACGGAACAGCCGGCTATGCTGACTGGTTCATACCGGTCAAGCCCGGTTCCGATACGGCGCTGGCACTGTGCATGGCGCGCCAGATCGTCGAACGTGGCGAATATGATCGCGCTTTCATGTTGAAGTACACCGTCGCGCCATTACTCGTCGATGTGAATACTGGCAAGTTCGCCGAGAGCGAGGGCTGGTTCTTCTACTGGGACGAGGACGCAGGCGAGATGAAGGCTACTGCTCGTGGTGCCGAGGAGTACGAGGGAACGCCAGCATTCGACGGCGCCTTCGAGGTTAACGGCGTCACCTACAAGCCTGCGTTCCAGATGCTTCGCGATCATCTGGCGCAGTACACGCCCGAGTATCAGGAGACCATAACGGGCGTTCCCGCGGCAGATGCCATCAAGCTGGCCGAGGAATACTCGGCGCATCGTCCTGCATTCATTGTCGGTGCGCTCGGTCTTCGTTACCAAAACCAGGGCGACGCATATCGCGCGCTGTATCTGCTTGGCATGCTCACGGGCAATCTGGGTCATCCGGCAGGTGGCGTGACCTCCGAGATCCAGCCGTGCGGCTGGCCGCTTGGGTTCAACAATCCTTCCATCATCTTCCCCGATGGACGCGAGGGCGATAAAACCACGTTCGTGAAAAACGGCGACTTCTTCGATGCCGCGAAGACCGGAAAGTATAAGGGCTTCTTTAAGGTGCAGGGCAATCCCGTTCACAATTGCCCGAACCGCAGCCGCTGGATCGAGGATACGTTCCCGCAGATGGAGCTCATCGTCGATATCGATGTGTGGATGACCGACACGGGCGAGTATTCCGACTACGTTCTGCCTGCATGCATGGCGTTCGAACGCGAAGAACTCATCGCCGCAGCCAACTACAATCACGTGGTTCTGCAGCAACCTGCCATTGAGCCGCAAGGGGAATGCAAGGATCCGTCATTTATCTATCACGGCATCGCGAAAGCGTGCGGACTCGGCAAGTATTATGAGAAAGAGGACGGCGAGCCTATGGTTGCAGCCGACTGGATTCGCATGCGCCTGAATTCGCCGCAGCCGTTCTTGACGGGCATCGAGCCGCCTTTGACCTATGAGCGTCTCGCCGAGGAGAAGATTATCCGTGCAGCGGTTCCGCCCATTCCGTGGGATCCGTTCTTCGGCATGAAATTCCCCACGCAGACCGGTCACATGGAATTCTATTCCGAGCGCTTAAGCGCGATTGGCGTTCCGATGGCAACCTATCACGAACCCTACGAGGTGCCGACTACCACGCGTCTCGCCGAGGGCACCGCGAAGGGTAAGTACCAGTTCTTCAGCGGCCGTCAGCGCTTCTTCATGCAGTCGATCTTCACGGATGACCCGGTGATGGCCGACTTCTCTGGTGGCAAGCCAACGGGCCGCATCAATCCCGCCGATGCTTATGCCGAGGGCATTCAGGATGGCGATAAGTGCGAAGTGCTCAACGAGCGCGGGCACGTCATCATCGAGATGCGTCTCGATGAGGCGATTCCTCCCGGAACGATACAGGTATGGTTCGGATGGCGCAAGCGCGCGTTCGATGCCGAAGAAGGCCCCGAGAGCGGAATGTATTCAGAGTTGCTCGTTCCTTTGGGCGACAACGATACGCTCGATGAGCGGGCCAAGTTCTGGTATCAGTGCACTGAGGCCGATAACGCCGTCGGTTACATTTTGGGCGGCACGACGTATTCGGCGATGTCGGGAGCGTGGGATACCATTTGGGACTGCGCATGCGACGTCCGCAAGGTCGAGGAAT
>JAUNJT010000113.1 GCA_030533105.1 Eggerthellaceae bacterium | reverse complement strand
GTCGAGATGAGCGCCGTACGCTGTCCGAGCGCGGAGGCGTCCGAGAAGATGCTCGGCGCGATCGATCGCGCACGGGCGATAGGCGATACGCTCGGCGGTACCTTCCGTGTGGTGGTCACAGGCCTTCTTCCCGGCCTTGGCAGCTATGTCAATCCTTCCGATCGCTTGACGGCACGCCTCGGTGCGGCAGTCCTTTCGATTCCCGCCATCAAGGGCGTGGAGTTCGGCATCGGCTTCGATGCCGCGCATCGTCCAGGTTCTTCAGTCCATGATCCGATCGCCATCGAGCCCGTGACTGGATTTACGCGCACGAGCAATAATGCCGGCGGTCTCGAGGGCGGTATGACGACGGGCATGCCCCTTATCATCACAGCGGCCATGAAGCCGATTCCGACGCTTTCCAAACCGCTCGATACCATCGACATGGAAACGCTCGAGCCGACGAAGGCATATACGGGCCGCTCGGATGTGTGCGCCGTTCCCGCTGCCGCCGTCGTTGCCGAAGCCGAAGTCGCATTCGTGTTGGCGAGTGCCTATACCGAGAAATTCGGCTGCGACAACATGGCCGATATCCAAGCGAGCATCAAGGCGTATGCAAATCGCCTGAGGACGGTCTCGCGATGACCTATGAGCCGCCGCTCTATCAGCTTGCGCGCACGACCTTCTTCGTAGGGTTCATGGGTGCGGGGAAGACGAGCGTCGTTCGCCGTCTTGCGCGCCTATGCGGCGCGACTGCCATCGATACCGATCGATATGTCGAGCGCCGGGAAGGCGCAAGCGTCGCTGCGCTCTTCGAACATGATGGCGAGGAGGGCTTCCGCAGATTCGAGGAAGCCGCTCTTAGAGATATCGCGCAGATGGATCCGGTGCTTGTCGCATGCGGTGGCGGCATCGTGATGAGCGAGAATAGCAGGAAGATCATCTCCGAGAGCGGGTTCGTCGTCCATTTGCGTGTGAGCGCCGATGAGGCACGCGAGCGCATCAGCAATTTCTCAAGACGCCCGCTTTTCAGTTCCATCGAAGCGGCTCGCGAGCTGTGCGAGGCACGCGAGCCTATATACGAGGAGCTTAGCGATCTGACGGTGGATACCGCAGGCAAAGGCACGGCCAGATTGGCTCGTGAGTTGATTACCGAGTTGGCGAATCGAGGCGTGTTGTGCAAACGAGAAGGATAGTCGCATCGCTGCCCGGCCATGATCCATACGATATCCGAGTGGGCGAGGGAGTGCTCGATAGGCTAGGGCAAGATGTCCGCTCGCTTACCCGGATAGCGCATGTCGTACAAGCGGCGATCATCACCGATCAGAACGTAGGGCCGCTGTACGCGAAGCGGGCAGCCGCATCGCTTCGACAGGCAGGATATCGCGCGCATATACTTACCATCCCTGCCGGCGAGGCCACGAAGACGATCGATGTTGCCTCAGAGCTATGGCAAGCGCTTGCTCAGCTGGGATGCACGCGCGACTCAACGATCGTCTCCTTAGGCGGCGGGGTTGTCGGTGATATTGCCGGCTTCGTGGGGGCGACCTATATGCGAGGCGTTCCCGTTATCCATGTACCGACCACCTTGCTCGCCATGATCGATGCGAGCGTCGGTGGCAAGACCGCGCTCGATCTTCCGCAAGGAAAGAATCTCATCGGAGCGTTCAAGCAGCCTGAGTATGTATGTGCCGATCTCACGGTGCTCTCCACGCTACCCTCCGAGCAATGGGCAAGCGGACTCGCCGAACTTGCCAAGATGGCGATCATCACCTCGGATGAGTTCTTCTTCTGGCTTTGCGATCACGCATCCGACCTCGCCGATGGCGATGCCGCTTGCTCAGAACATGCGGATGTCGTTGCTGAAGCGCTGACGCGTGCGATCAGCGCCAAAGTCGATGTCGTCGCACAAGACGAGTTCGATGTAAAAGGCGTTCGCGCGCTTTTGAATTACGGCCATACGCTCGGACATGCGCTTGAGGTACTGAGCGGATATGCCGTTCCGCATGGCCTTGCAGTTGCGGAAGGCATGCGCTTTGCCGTGCGTTTGGCTTGCGATGTGTGCGGCACCTCGCTCGATGTGGTCAAAGCGCAGGATGACTTGCTCGATGCATTGAAGATCCCTGCTGTTCCGCTGACGCCTACGGCAAACAAGCTCCTTGCAAGCATGCATGCCGACAAGAAAGCGACAGCGCAAAAGATCCGCTTCGTGCTGCCAGAGGACATCGCCCGCTTGGGCTTATACGAGGTTGATGACGAAACCTTATCCACCCATCTGAAAGCTTGGGTCTCTCAACGAAGGCCGAAGCGGACGACAGGGCGGCGCACCAGCAAAACTGCGGAAGATACAGCGGATAAGGAACCGAAGAAGACGTCTTCACGCTCCCGCACGAAACCTAAAGCTGCTAAGCAAGAACCAAAAGAGGCGCAACCGACAGAAACGAGGAAGCGCCGTACGCAGAGAAAGGCATGATGGGCATGCTTAATACGAAGGCGATATTGCTTCTCAATGGGCCGAACCTGAATCTGCTCGGCAAACGCAACCCGGATGTGTACGGTACGCAAACGCTTGCCGATATCGAGCGCATGGTATCTGAGCATGCGCTCGAGAAGGGGTGCGCGTGCGTATGCCGCCAAAGCAATCATGAAGGTGAGCTCATCGATATGATTCAGGCGGCGGATGGTTCGTATGCGGGAATAGTGTACAATCCAGGGGCGCATGCGCATTACTCCTATGCGATCCGCGATGCCATCGAGGCGATTTCGATCCCGGTGGTCGAAGTGCACTTAAGCGATATCCATGCACGCGAGGCTTTCCGCGCGGTGTCGGTCATCGAAGATGTGTGCGTAGCGAGCGTATGCGGCAAAGGGGCTCAAGGCTATATCGAAGCCTTCGATGTGCTCCTCGAATATGTGTAATTGTTTATGTGAGCCTGCAAGCAGGGAGGATTAATAGATGACTGAAGAAATCATCGAGGTTCTAGCTTCCAATCCCGTAAAGACGGCTGAGGAGATCGAAGCGATCAGGGCAGCCCAAGCGATTACCGATGCGGCATACGCCCACATCATCTGGTTCATCAAGCCCGGTGTAACCGAGAAGGACGTTGCGGCAGAGCTTGACCGCTTCATGCTCGAGCAGGGTGCCGACGATGTGTCGTTCCCGACGATCGTGGCATTCGGGCCCCATGGCGTCAACTGGCATCATGAGCCCATCGATCAGCCGCTGTTCGCGGGCATGCAGCTTGTCATGGACTTCGGTGCGAAGAAGGACGGCTGGTGCTCCGATATGACGCGCACGATCTTCATCGGTGATGCGAACCCGTTCTACAAGTACGCGTACGAGGCGCTTATCGCCACGAACGAAGCCGTCGAGGCAATGCTCAAGCCGGGCGTGACCGGAAAAGAAGCTCACGAGTTCGCCGAGTCCATCTTGGCTGATTGGGGTTTCCCGAATCTGATGGGCCACGGCCTTGGCCACGGTGTTGGCAGGGAGATCCACGAGGAGCCTTTGCTCAATCTCAAAAACGATAAGCCGCTCGAAGTCGGCAACGTCGTCACGGTCGAGCCGGGTATCTACATTCCCATGGGCTTCGAGCTGTATGCGCCGAACCATGGGCTGAACATGAGCATCCCCATGCCGAAGTTCGGCATGAGGCTGGAGGATATGGGCGTCATCACCGAAGATGGCTTCGAGGTTCTCACGCAATCGCCGCATGAGGCGGTTATACTAGAGTAGCGCAAATTTTAGGGAGTATGTGTTCGTGCAGCACGAGATAGCTGCGCCCGACATGATCGATAAGGAGAGGATTCCAATGGCTATTTCAACCGCCGATTTCAAGAACGGCATGTGCATCAACCACAACGGCAAGGCATGCACCATCGTCGAGTTCCAGCATGTGAAGCC
>JAUNJT010000049.1 GCA_030533105.1 Eggerthellaceae bacterium | reverse complement strand
TTCCTTCTTCTTCTTCTCTTCCTCTTCCTCTTCCTTCGTGGACGAGTTCAGACCCTTGATGTCAAGGTCGGTATTCGAGAAGGTGCGCCAGTAGCTGGGATACCCAGCCTCGGGGAAGTCGCGCGATTCGGAATCGGCAAGAGCTTCGCTCACGAAATCGGAGAACACATCGGCGACGGTACCTGTACAAGAGACGCGATTGGTGCGGTCTCCCATCCATACCGCCACGGAAAGCTGCGGGGTGATGCCGCAGAACCACAGGTTGAGGTAATTCTCGGACGTGCCCGTCTTGCCCGCCGCTATCTGATCGATATCCAAAGCGGCCGCGGAACCCGTTCCGTGATAGGAATAGATGACGCCTTCCATGATCTCGGTCGCCGCATGGGCGATCTCAGGCTCTAAAGCCTTCTCTCCCTCGGGATTCGTGTTATCGATGATGACGTTGCCCTTACGGTCGTACGCGATCTCGACGACCTCGGCTTTGTAATGCGTGCCGCCATTGGCGATGGTCGCATACGCATCGCACATCTCGAGCGGTGTCACGCCGCTCGTACCCAAGGTAAGCGACGGCACTTCGGCGAGATCGGATTCGATGCCCATGCGATGGGCGACCTCGGCGACCTTGTCGGCACCGAGCACCCAAATCAGACGCGAGAAGCCCGTGTTCGACGACACTTCGAATGCGCCTTGCATGGTCTGCGTGCCGTATTTGATCTTGTCATAGTTGTAGATCTTGTTGTCATAACCGGGCAGCTGCACCATCGATCCGCAATCGATCGGCGTCTGCGGGCTGATGCCGCCTTCGAGCGCCGCGATCAGCGTGAAGGTCTTGAACGACGAGCCTGCCTGGCGCTGCGCTTGGGCAGCGAGGTTCCACTGGTCCTCGTAATAATCCTTGCCGCCCACCATGGCCTTCACGTAGCCGTTGGAGGGATCGATAGCCACGATGGCTACCTCGAGCGCATCGTTGACCCGATCCTCCTTATTGGCGGCGGCTTCCTCGGCTTGCTCTTGCATGGTGACATCAAGCGTGGTGTAAACGGTCATGCCGCCCTGGAACACATCCGCCGTAGACAGGCCGTAATCGCTCGTCAAGGTCTCACGAACATAGCTTGCGAAATAGGGGTACTCGACGATGCCGTCGTTGGACTCCCATGTGACATTCAGCTCGATGGGCTCCTGCTTGGCCGCTTCGGCCTCTTCCTGCGTGATGGCCCCGTACGAGACCATGCGATTGAGCACGATGTTTCTGCGATCGAGCGCATGGTCGGGGAAATCGATGGGGTTGTTATACGTCGGCGATTGCGGGATGCCGACCAAAAGCGCCGCCTCGGCTAGGGTGAGCTCGTTCGAGCTCTTCCCGAAATAACGCCTGGACGCAGCTTCGATGCCATAGGCGCCGTTGCCGTAATTGATGGTGTTGATGTAGAGGAGCAGGATCTCGTCCTTGGAGAACATGCGCTCCATCTGTATGGCAAGGAAGGCCTCACGTACCTTGCGCTTGAGCGTGACCTCCGACATCTCGTCAGCGAGAATCGTATTGCGCACGAGCTGTTGCGTGATGGTCGATGCGCCCTCGAGCGTACCACCCGTCATGTTGTTTATCACCGCGCGGGCGATGCCGATCGGGTCGACGCCGATATGGATGTAGAAGCGCTCGTCTTCCGTCGCGACCGTTCCCTGGGTGGCATAGGTGCCGACCTCTTCGAGCGAGTTTAGAGGAATGCGATACTCGAATTGGAAGCGAGCGAGCAAGGTCTCATGGTCGCTCGCGTACACCATGGTCGGCTGGATCGTGTTGTACGCGGACGCGTCATCGTATTCGGGCAGGTCTTGAAGCCAATAGACGCACACCGCACCGACGCCGACGCAGGCTACGATGAACACCCCTAAGATGCAGGTGAGGATCTTCTTTACGATGCTTGCGGACTTGAACCATTCCGGAAAGCTTTTGCGCTCGCGCTTCGCTTTCGGCGCAGCGGTTTCCTCAGGTTGTTCGGAGTCGAGGGTTTCGAGGACATCGCCCTCATCGAACTCGTCCTCTAGGAATTCTTCCTCATCGACTAGGGGCTCATCGGATGCAACGGCACCATGGCGGGGACGTTTCGTCTCGCCTTCGGGATCGCCGAACATCTCCTCGAGCACGTCTTCATTGAGATCGAGCTCGTCGTCGATCCAATCCTTATCCGATCCATGCTTTGCATGAAAAGCCATGCACTGGCCCCCTTCTGACTTGCATGGAAAACATTATACGTCAAGCACCTTCAGTCCATAATAAAACCGCACTGTGCATATGCGCAGGTGAGCGCCGCTTCCCGTAGCTTTACAGAACGCTTTCCGCAAGTTCTTCCAAGGCGGTTTCGTCGGCAGCAAGCGTGCAGAGCGCATCTTCGAGCTGCTCGGCGACCGCCTCATGCCCCGTTCCACCGAAGGTCGTCCGCGCACGGACGATGCTTTCGATATCGAGCGCGCCTGCGATGTCGTCCTCGAAAAGCTCGCTTTCAGCCTTGAAATCCGCAAGCGAAAGATCAGCGAGGTCGCATCCGCGCTGCTCGCACAAAAGCACGAGATGGCCGACCACCTCATGCGCCTTACGGAACGGCATGCCCTTCTTGGCCAGGTAATCAGCCACGTCGGTCGCAGCAAGATAACCCTTGGAAGCCTGGGCGAGCATGGCATCTGCATGGACCTCCATAGAAGAGATCATACCGACAGCGCACACGAGGCAATCCTCAAGCGTCTTCGCAGCGTCGATAGCGCCTTCCTTGTCCTCCTGCAGATCCTTGTTGTACGCAAGCGGCAGGGATTTCATGGTGACGAGAAGCGCGACCAAATCTCCCACAACACGTCCGGTTTTGCCGCGAATGAGCTCTGCGAAATCAGGATTCTTCTTCTGCGGCATGATTGACGAACCCGTCGAGAAGGCATCCGATAAGGTGATGAAGCCGAATTCGGTCGTCGACCATAGGATGAGCTCCTCGCACAGACGCGACAGATGCATGCACGACACGCTGCACGCGTACAGCAAATCGAGCAGGAAATCGCGATCGGATACCGCGTCGAGCGAGTTTTGGATGACGGAGGCGAAGCCGAGGCTTTCTGCTGTTGCGAACCTGTCAAGCGGATATGTCGTTCCAGCGAGCGCGGCGGCGCCGAGCGGGCAGGCATCGGAAGCGAAGTACGCGGCGCTTATCCTCTCGAAATCGCGCGTCAGCATCCACACGTACGCGAGCAGATGATGCGAGAAGAGCACGGGCTGGGCATGCTGCATATGCGTGTAACCCGGCAAGATCACATCGAAGTGCTCTTGCGCCTTGTCTATGAGCACGCGCCTCAGCTCGATGTTCGCTTGCATCAAGTCGACGCAGCGCTTCTTCGCGAACAGCCGCGTATCGGTAACGACCTGGTCGTTCCTGCTGCGACCCGTGTGGAGCCGAGCTCCCGCATCGCCTATCTCATCCGTAAGGACAGACTCGACGGACATGTGGATATCCTCATTGTTGATATCGAAGGGAAACGCGCCCGCCTCGATGCGCGCCTCGATGGATGATAGGCCCTCATCGATGGAGGCAGCATCATCATCTGAGATGATGCCCTGTGCGGCGAGCATGTGCGCATGGGCACGCGAGCCCGCAATATCTTGATGGTAAAGCGCCTTGTCCACGGGAAGCGAAGCACCGAACTCTTGCGTGAATTCGCTCACATCCTCTTGGAACCTGCCTGACCACAATGCCATGGTTATCGTATCTCCTTATCCTTTGAACATAAGTATCGCCTGCTCGACCGAACGCGCCGAATCGGGCGTATCCGCTACGAGCAGGATCGTATCGTCGCCTGCCACCGTGCCGAGCACGCCGGGGAGCTTCGCCTCATCGAGTGCGGCGCACACGCCAGCCGCACCGCCGACGGTCGCCTTGATGATGACGAGATTGCTCGCCGCATGCACCTCCACGACCAGATCGCTCACCAACCTGCGCAGACGGATCTCCTCTGGAAGGGCATATCGGCCGGTACGCGATTTGACGAGGCCTAAGTCGGCGATATCTCGGGAAATCGTGGCCTGCGTGCATTCGAAGCCCTGCTTCTGCAATTGGTCGGCAAGCTCCTGCTGCGTGCGGATCACGTTCTCGCGGACGATTGTACGAATAGCTTGATGACGTTCTTGACGCTTTGCCATATCACGTCTCCTTGTTCCATAAAAATGCCCAAATATTCACTTTAGTGAATACTAGCAGATAGAAAATGCTTTTTAATGAAAAATATTGCTTTTGTTACGCAGAAATATGTACGCTGTTGCCCGTTATCAGGTGAGCGGCGGCATCGGCTTCCAGGTCGGGTCGTGCATGATCACACGGGAATCCTTCCATCCCTCGAACAGGCGCTCCGCTCCCGAGCGGACGCACTTCTTATCGACGGCGAACAGGCGGATGAATTCCTTGCAGAAGGTGAGGAAGGTGCCGAAACCGAACGTGAACCTGTTGTAGTCGCCATGCTCCGCGAAATACCGCGCCATGTAGCCGCGGTTCCGCATGATGTGATAGCGGTTCATGTCGGATGTGGAATTGAGCTGGCGGACGCCGGCGATATCCCAATTGTCGATGTTGCGCGTACGACGCAGGATGAAGTCGGATACGACGATGGGCGTCGTGACCTTGCTTGCCAGATACCCGTAAACCGTATCGTCCCAATAGATGAAGAACCGCGGATCGGGGATGCCGATCTTCTCCACGACCGAACGAGCGAAAAGCCCGCCCTCGAAGCACACGGTGTTCATCACGCGAGGATCCGAAGTATCGAAGCCCTCAGGCGCAATCGGATTCGGTATGCCCAAAGGAACGAGGAAGTGATACTGCCAGTAGAACGGTCCGCCATCGTAATCGTAACGACGGCCCTGGATCACATCATAGCGATCCGTCCATTTGGAAAGCTTCTGGATGGCATCCGGCTCGACCGCGACATCATCGTCCATGAGCCAGAACCACTCGGCGCCCAAATCGAAGGCGCGCTGAGTGCCTGCCGAGAAACCGCCTGCCCCGCCGCCGTTGTTCGGTTGCGGGAAGTACACGAAGTAGCGGCGCTCGCCCTCCGCATCGAGCTTAGGCTCGCCCCAAACATCGCGGGCGATCTGCTCGTACTCGTTGACTATGAAAGCGGTAAGGGGAGAATCCTCATTATCGGCGATGATGATCCGCCAAGGCGCAACTTCCAAGGA
Source organism: Eggerthellaceae bacterium (assembly GCA_030533105.1). Taxonomy (GTDB): domain Bacteria; phylum Actinomycetota; class Coriobacteriia; order Coriobacteriales; family Eggerthellaceae; genus SIG42. Next base: position 6,533 of record JAUNJT010000049.1, on the reverse strand, counting down.
AACGAGGGAGTCGAACAAGGTCATAAGCAGCTCTTGGCGCTTGAAAGTCACTATGATGATCGCTAGCTTTTCCATGTGAATGCTTCCCCATCAATGCGCGCGTCATCACGCGTGCCGAAAAACCCATTTGCAAGCTGCATCATTGTAGCACACGGAGTGCGCGCGCTTCCCCATCCCGCGAAACATCAACACAATGCGGTGATTCTTTGTGGTTCCTCAAGCCGAAAGCCCGAATGCCCATACGAATGATGCAACATATGCGATACAATGAATTGGTTTGTGTGCAGAAGAGGTTCACGTGCAAAACCAACGCATTACCGGAAGGGATGAAACATAACAAGCCGTGCATTGGCTCCAATACATTCTTTTGTTTATCGTCGCGCTTGTCGTCACCGTGGCTACCATCCCGTTGGTGAAGCGTCTTGCTGTGCGCGTTGACGCCATCGATTACCCCGATAAGCGCCGCGTCAACACCAAGCCCATCCCCCGCTTAGGCGGCATCTCGATCTACCTCGGCATGCTCGCGAGCCTCATCGTTTTCGCGATCGGCGTCAAGTATTTCGGGTGGAGTTCGCCCATCGAATTCAGGGGCAGTCAAGGACCCAATCTGCCGCTTGTCTTCTTGGGTATCACCATCATCTTCGGCGTGGGAGTTGTCGATGACATCTTCACACTCAAGGCAATGCCAAAATTCATCGTGCAGATCATCGCCGCGATCTTCGTGGTCGCGGGAGGTCTGCTCTTCGATGGATTCTCGAATCCCTTCTCCGATGGATACATCGATTTGGGCATCTTCGCCTACCCCATCACCGTGTTCTACCTCGTCGCGTTCGCGAACATCATCAACCTGATCGATGGCCTCGATGGCCTTGCCGCCGGCATCACGGTGATCACCGCGATGACCATCTTCGTGTTCGCGATCGGCAAGAACGAGATCGAAGCAGCATTCATCTCGATCACGCTCATCGGCTCGTGTCTGGGATTCTTACGCTACAACTTCAATCCTGCATCGATCTTCATGGGTGATTCGGGCGCGCTCCTCTTGGGATTCTTGCTCGGCGTCTCGTCTTTGTTCGCCGTCGCCAAATCCGCGCTCATCGTCTCGCTTTTGGTGCCGATCGTCACGGCTGGCGTACCCATCATCGATACCGCAACGGCGATCATACGCCGCATGCGCGCTGGCGTCTCCATCGGCACGCCCGATAAGGGACACATCCACCATCGCCTTCTGCAATCGGGCTTCTCGCAGAAAACCACGGTGTTCATCATGTGGGGTTGGACGCTCGTGCTCGCCGTATGCAGCATCTTCGTCACCCTGCTCGAACCTCCCGGAAACATCATCGCGATCATCGTCGCATTGGCCGTCACCATCTTCGCGATATTCAAGCTGAAGCTTTTAGGCCCCGTGCTCACGCACCATTACAATCCACGTACGCGTAAGGGCACCTCAAAAGAGCCTGAAGAGACCACGCGTTCTTCCCGCACGCAGAGCAGCACCCATAAAAGAAGGAGTGCGAACCGAACGCCGAGGACGCGTTCCGCCGCATCCGCAAAAGACGCACGGTACACGCCATCGAATAGACACTCATACGCCAACAAGAGAAACGACGGCACACGCAATCGATCCGAGTAGTTTAAACGCATCCTAGATCTTCGAGAGGATCACCCATGACGACCACACGCACCACAAAAACACGCTCCGGCCGCTCGACCAAGGGTCTGAAGATCGCGATCATCTTGCTGATCATCGTCTTCGTGGCAGAGGCGATCGGCGGATTCTTCTACATCAACTCCAAAGCAGATAAGGTCGCTTCCGACACGACGGGCCAAACGACAAACCCCGATGTCACCGATAAGACGAAGGGCGCATCTTCAACCGACCGCATCGTCATGACCATTAACGGCAGCCATGACACCTATGTCTTACGTGGTGAGGAGTACGTGGAGGGCTATTGCCATGCCGTCGACCTCGATGAGGGCGACATCACTGCAAGCATCGAAATCAAGGGCAGCGTGAATGCGGATAAGGCAGGCGATTACACGATCACCTACACCGCGACCAACTCGCAAAAGCAATCAGCAAGCTGCGAGCGGGTCGTGCATGTGGTGGATGATATGGCAAAAAACACGGTCGGCGTGCCCGTGTTGATGTATCACTACGTGTACACAGCTGACGATATGCCCGATGAGCTCGATGCGAACTACATCGAGGATGTCGAGCTCGAGGAGCAGCTTCAGTATCTGACCTCGAATAATTACTACTATCCGTCATATCAGGAACTCTCGGAATACATCGCGGGCCGCCATTCCCTTCCCGAAAAGAGCGTTTTCCTCACGTTCGATGACGGCGAAGGCGGATTTTTAGATTACGGCGTGCCCCTGCTCGAAAAATACGGGGTTTTCGCAACATCCTTCCTCGTAACATGGGATAACGCAGGTCCGGCGACGAGGTATCCGAGCCCGTATATCACGTATCAGACGCACTCGGAGGATATGCACCGCGGTGGCGGCAACATCGGCCACGGCGGTCGCATCAGCGCGATGAGCCAGCAGGAGATCTACGACGATCTGAAGATGTCGACCGATAAGCTCGGCACCAAGGAGGCGTTCGCCTATCCATTCGGCGATCATACCGATACGGCAAGCGCCGCCATCCGCGAGCTCGGGATCCTGTGCGCGTTCACAACCGAGTACGGACTGGTCAACGTGGGCGATGACCCCACGACGCTCACCCGAATCCGCGTGACCGGTGGCGCAGGCCTCGATCGCTATGTGGGCTCGCTTTCTTAAAGACTGTCGTATAGGGCGATTTCTCGAAGGAAACGCTGTGGACGAATTCAAAACCACCGATCAGGAAAACATCGAACGCCTCGTGGCGGTTTTCGAATCTGGTTGCACCGCGAAACGTGGAAGAGTCGGCATCGAGCTCGAGCACACCCTTGTGCATGCTTACGATGACTCCCCCATCTCCTATGAGGAGGAACGCGGCGTCAAATGGCTGCTCGAAGCACTCGCGCCTTCCTATAGAACGCGCGAATACGATGCGTATGGGAACCTGGTCTCGCTCATCCGCTCATACGAGACCGTCACCCTGGAACCAGGCGAGCAGGTTGAGATCTCGGCAGGCCCTTTCGATGACCTTTCAAGCGCGAAAGCATGTCTCGATGACTTCGAGCGAAGGCTCGCAGGTGCCGCTTCCCAAGGTGGTTTGCGCGTGCTTTCAATCGGCTATCACCCGACAGCGCGCGTGCGCGAGATGCCCACATCCCCGAAAAGGCGTTACGAGCTATTAGCCAGCCATCTCGATTCGATAGGAAGCTTTGGTCGGTGCATGATGTATGGCACCGCGAGCACGCAGGTCTCGATCGACTACACCGACGAGCACGACTGCGTGCGCAAGATGCGCCTGGCAAGCGTCATCAGCCCACTGCTCGCGCTTATAACCGATAACTCTCCCATCTTCGAAGGGAACGCTCGACCGCACGCCCTTGTGCGCACCAAGATCTGGAACGAGTGCGACAAGGCGCGTTGCGCGACCATACCGAATGTCACTTCCCCGCTCTTCTCCTGGCGCGATTACGCCCGATATGTGCTTAGCGCCCCTGCAGTCATGGTATACGACGATGCGGCCCCAGGCGGGCTTAGAGGCACCGATCAAAGCGCCTTCGAGGTATTCAGCGACGCTCCTATGGATGAGAAGGACGTCGAACTCGCGCTCGGCTTGGTATTCCCCGATGTGAGGCTCAAAAGCTATATCGAGATCCGTCCTGCAGATGCGCTTCCCATACCCTATTCCATCGCCTACGCTGCGCTCATCAAGGGACTGTTCTCAGATGAAGCGAGCCTCGATGCGCTTGAGACGCTCATCGGGTGGCCTAAGGATACGGATATCTGGGAAGCGAAGGATGCGCTCATCGAAAACGGATATGGGGCAACCGTATTCGGCAAGGATGCGGGAGAGCTTGCCGATGCACTTGTAGAGATCGCGCAATCCGCCCTTGAAGAAGACGAGCGGCCCTATCTCGAGCCGCTCGCTAAACTCATCTCCCAGCGCATCACACTGGCTGATATGGCGCGTATCTAAGCGCGGATCTCCGCTCCCGTCGCACCCGATACCTTCTTGACCAATCTCTCGTGGGTCTTCTCGACCTCTTCGCTCGTGAGCGTACGGTCGGAAGCACGATACGTTAAGGCATACGCCATGGACTTCTTGCCCACGCCAACGCGAACATCGTCACGGTACACATCGAAGAGCTGGACACTCTCGAGCAGCTTGCCACCTGCGGACGTCATGCACTGGAGCATCTTCTCATTCGTCACGGATTCGTCGACGACGAAGGCAACATCCACGGAAACCGCTGGGAAGGTCGGAACATCCACATAATCGCGTGCAGGACGCGCGGCCTTCAGAAGCGCCGTCAGATCGAGTTCGAACGCAACCACGGGAGCTTGCGCATCGAAGGCTGCAACGGCCAGAGGATGGAGCTCGCCCACCCATCCGAGCGGCGTGCCGCCGGAAAGGACCTGTGCCGCCCTGCCAGGCTGCAGATGCGTCGCCTCATCGGCAGAGAGCGCCTTGAAGCGGAGTTTATCGATGCAAAGCTCGCGGCAGAGGTTCTCGACAACACCCTTGCCATCGAAGAAATCGAACGGGGCAGGTGCGTTGTTCCACGTCGCCTCGCCGAATGAACCAGCAAGCACGCCAGCGAGCTTCTCGCGCTCCTTGGGCTTCTTGCGACCTTCGGCTGTGCTGAAAACGACGCCGATCTCGTAGAGCTGCACGTTCTTCACGCCGCGGCTCTGGTTGTATGCAACACTGCGCAAAAGACCCGGGATGATGCTTTGGCGCATGACCGACTGGTCTGCGCTCATCGGATTGATGAGCTCGACAGCCTCGCCCAATCCGAGCGCTTCCGCACTCATCCTCAAATCATCAAGTTCAGCGGGGTCGGCGAAGGAGTAGGTCATCGTCTCGTTTAAGCCGCTCGCACGCAAGGATGCATGGATGATGTCCTTGCGCTGCTCAGCGAGCGTACGCACGCCGAAGCGACCGCGACCGCCTGGAAGCGTCGGCTCGATGCGGTCCATGCCGTACAGGCGCAAGACCTCCTCGTACAGGTCGATCTCGCGCTCGAGGTCGGGACGGAAAGTCGGGGCGATGACATCGAATACGTCCGCATCGTCGCTTGGAGTGACCTCGCAACCCAAACGGGTAAGGATGTCGCAGATTTCCTCGGGTGCGATATCGGCACCCATCATGGCATTGAAGCGCGGGATGCGGAAACGCAGGCGAATCGGCTCGGTGCGCTCTTCCCACACATCGACGATGCCGTTTGTGCAATCGAGCTTGCTGCATGCCTTGCCGCCTGCGACCTCGATGATAAGCGCGCATGCCGCATCGGAGATATCCGCGATGGGGTTATCGTCCACGCCACGCTCATAGCGCATGGACGACTCGCTGATGAGACCAAGGTTACGGCTCGTGCGGCTCGTATGCGCACGGCTGAAGGTCGCTGCCTCGAGCAGGATCTTGGTGGTATCCTCGGTGACCTCGGTATCCATGCCGCCCATGACGCCTGCGAGCGCAACCGCTTTCTCGGGTGTCGCGATGACGGTCATGTCGCTTGTAAGCACGCGATCCTCGCCATCGAGGGTTTGAAGCTTCTCGCCATCGTAAGCAGGGCGCACGATGATGTGCGCGCCGCCATCGTCTGAGACGAGCTTATCGTAGTCGAATGCATGCAGGGGCTGACCGAACAGATACAGGATGTAATTGGTGACATCGACGATGTTGTTGATGGAGCGGCCGCCTAAGGCGGTGATGCGCTCGACGAGCCAATCAGGGCTCGGGCCGATCTTCACATGCTCGATGACATGAGCCGTATAGCGCTTGCAACGTTTCGGATCGGTGATGGTCACATCGACCGGCTTGCCGGGGCATGTCTCCTTCTTGCACAATGTTAGAGAAGCGGCCATCTCGGGAAGCGGATCGGTGTAAGGGACGCGGTACATGGCGCCGACCTCGCGGGCCATGCCGACCATCGAGAGGCAATCGGGACGGTTCGGCGTGATCTCCAAGTCGAGCACGGTATCACCGAGCTGATAGTACTCAGCGAACGGCACGCCTACGGGAGCATGCGCCGGCAAGATCATGATGCCATCATGGTTGTCGGACAATCCCAGCTCACGCTCAGAGCAATTCATGCCACAGCTTGTCACACCGCGCAGCTTCGACTTCTTTATCTCGAAATCCACGGCCAGGCCCGCGCCGATCATCGCGACGACGATATGGTCGCCTTCCTTGAAATTCTGCGCACCGCAGACGATCTGCAAAGGCTCGGGGTTGCCGTCTGCATCGACATTGCACTGCCCCACATCGACCGTGGTCACCCACAAGTGGTCGGAATCGGGATGCGGGGTCTTGGTGAGCACCTTGCCGGTCACGATATGATCGAATTGCTCGCCAAGCTTGTCAACGCCCTCGACGCCCGTGCCGGTCAAGTCAAGCCTATCGCAGAACGCCTTGAGGTCAG
>JAUNJT010000048.1 GCA_030533105.1 Eggerthellaceae bacterium | reverse complement strand
TCGACCGAGAAACCATTTATTGAGAAGCAGTCTGACATCATGGGTGACTCTCAGACAACCGTTGCACAAATGGTGAGGCGCTATAACAACGTGGGAAAGACATATCCATCTTCGGTTTACGCCCAATATGGAGCTGCGGACATCACCGAATTCTGTCAGATTCTCTATGAGGAGGCTAATACCGAAGGCGTGCGCGCCGAGGTCGTCTTTGCTCAGGCCATGCATGAAACGGGCTGGTTGCAGTTCGGTGGCGATGTAGCTGCAGATCAATGCAATTTCGCAGGCATAGGTGCGACAGGAGGCGGTAACCCAGGCAATAGCTTCAACGATTGGGGAACCGATTCGGTGCGTAAGGGACTGCGTGCGCAAGTGCAGCACTTGAAGGCGTATGCATCAACCGACGGTCTCGTGAACGAATGCGTAGACCCCAGGTTCCATTATGTGACCAGAGGATGCGCTCCCACTCTGGAGGAACTCGGAGGGCGTTGGGCAGTGGGTTCAACATATGGCGATAGGCTTAGGGAACAAGTTGAATACCTGCTGGCAGCATAAAAGCTGATAGTTCGGATTACGAGAGGAAAAGATAGACGGAACACGCCCGCTTGTGTGCTCATGGCGTTTCAAGATAGTGTGCATTATGCGGCAATATGAACATTTACGAAATATTTCGGATAGTTTTACATGTGCGTTATGGAATAAGACGAACAATTTCGAAACATCTTGGTTTGCTGAGAAGAAAGGGAGGGTCGTGGCGTTTCTCGTTGAGTTCATCAAGCATCCGCGAACGATTGGTGCAGTAGCACCAAGCGGTAAGAGCTTATCTCTGAAGATGATGGAACCCATTGACTTTTCATCTGCAAGGGTAATCGTGGAGTATGGACCTGGACCTGGGTCATTCACGAGGGAACTTGTCGCACGCCGTCAAGAGGGGACGACGTTGATTCTCATCGACCAGAACAAGCATTTCTGCAAGCAGCTCGAAGAGAAGTTCGGCGAGGAACAGGACGTTCATGTCATTCATGGATCTGCCGAAGACGTCAATCGCTATCTTAACGAGTGCGGTTTCGACCATGCTGACTTCATCATCTCGGGTCTCCCTTTCACGTCATTGCCGAAAAACGTATCTAACAACATTTTGGAGGCAACCAAGCATGCGCTAGGGGAGATGGGGCAGTTCTCAACGTTCCAATACAGCCTCGTGAAGAAGGCGTTTTTCGAGGAACACTTTGAGATAACGGATATTTTGCATGAGGCGAAGAACCTTCCGCCAGCATATATTCTTGTCATGAGAAACAAACGGAATTAACGTGCGGTTAAAAAACAGGCCAGCGAGATTCGCTGGCCTGCGTGTTTGTGGTGGTCGATGAGGGATTTGAACCCCCGACCTTGTGCTTGTAAGGCACCTGCGCTCCCGCTGCGCCAATCGACCGGATAACATGCGCGGCATACGGGGATGCCGCGAAAGTGCGCATCTGATTGTGCCATAGAACACTGGTTATCTCAAGTGTCGCGCAGAAAAATCCGACCGATGCCCTATCGGCTGAAGATGCTCAAAACAATTCCTTGAAAAGCCGTTACTGCATCGCCTTCTGGAAATCGGTTTCGGCCTTCTTCTGGAGACGCTCGGAAAGGGCATCGTATGCGTTCAAGAGCGCTTCGCCTTCATCGGTCAAGGTGCTGCCATGCGCGCCATCGCGATTGAGCAATTGGATTCCGAGCATCGTTTCGGTGTCTTTGATGATGCGCCACGCCTTGCTATATGCCATGCCCATCTGCTTAGCGGCGGCATTCAACGATCCCGTTTCGCGGACGCCGCGGCATAAGTTCGCGATGCCCCTGCCGAATTCGGATCGGTTCTTTCCCTCTGGATTGATGATTGCCAAGCGTACAACTGGTTGGAGAGCTGAGAGTGTTTTCATATTACACCGCTTTCTTTCGACTGCATCCCATTGTACCCTTTTGTCAGGCATTATGCCCTTTCGGCGGATAATTCATCCAAAAATTCGAGCGCGGCCTTGCGGATGCTTTCAGCTCCCGCATCGATGACGTCGGCGAAGCGGATCGGCTTAGAATCGAGCTGCGCGAGTCCCTGCGGGATGGGGCTTCCGTTCGTCTCGCGTGCGATGAGCTCATTAAGCTCGCAGCCGGAAAGCGCGGTGACATCATCGGGAAGCGCCTCGCCTGGAGCTATGCCGTGCAACGCGCGGTAGACGTTGATGCCGAATTTCGCCCAGTGCGCCGTGCTCGCGATGAGCACAGGGTTTGTACCGCGCAAATTCTGCGCAACGCGATATGCAACGGCCGTATGGGGGTCGAGCAAATACCCATGCTCGTCAAACGCCTCTTTGATCGTCTCTAAGCATGTAGCGCTATCGACTGAGTCGGAGATAAAGGTCTCGCGTACGCGGGCGAAGGTCTCTTGGTCGACGCGGAATGCGCGCTTCTCACGCAGATCATCCATCCAATCCGTGATCGCCTGCGCATTGCGGCCCGTGAGCTCGAATAGCTGTCGTTCCAGGTTGGAGGAGACCAAGATGTCCATGGACGGGGACGGGGTCAACACGAAGGGACGGTCGGAGATATCGTAGGTGCCCGTGTTGATGAAATCGGTAAGAACGCGATTCTCGTTGCTTGCGCATAAAAGCATATCGATAGGTGTTCCCACTTGCTTTGCATACCAAGCAGCGAGGATGTTCCCGAAATTGCCCGTCGGAACGCAAACATCGATTAAATCGCCAGCTTTGATCTTGCCATCATGGACGAGTTGGGCATATGCGCTGATGTAGTACACCACCTGCGGAAGCAGACGACCCCAGTTGATGGAGTTCGCGCTTGAAAGCGCGATGGAATACTCGTCAAGCAGTTTCTTTGCGAATTCGTCATCCGAGAACACGTTCTTCACGCCTGTTTGGCAATCATCGAAGTTGCCGCGGACGCCCCACACATGCACGTTGGAGCCTGATTGCGTTGCCATCTGCTTGAACTGGATATCGCTAACACCGCCGTGTGGATAGGTCACGCCGATGGACACGCCAGGGACATCGCAAAAACCCTCGAGGGCGGCCTTTCCCGTGTCGCCCGAGGTGGCGACAAGGATGAGGAACTCATGGTCGAGCTCGCCGCGGTCGCGCAAAAGCTGGGCGCTTGCGGAGAAGAACCATGGCAAGCACTGCAATGCCATGTCCTTGAATGCGCTCGTGGGACCATGCCAGAGTTCGAGCACATGGGTCTCTTCGTCAATCGACGTGATGGGGCAGATCGCTTCATCGTCGAAGCGATTCCCATAGGCCTTCTCCATCAAGTCATCGATGATCTCATCGGGGATGTCCACATCGAATGCCTTGTAGATGGCGGCAGCGCGTTGCGCATAGGGCTTTTGCGCCAATGCGACGATCTGCTCGAGTGAAAGCGTGGGTACGGTTTGGGGCACGTAGAGTCCGCCGCCATGCGCGAGTCCGTCTATGACGGCTTGCGTGAAAGGAACAGCTTGTTTGCAGTTTCCGCGGGTATCCACGTACAGGTTCTTGCCCATGTTGACCTCCTTGAGCCATGAAACGCGTTCAGTATACTCCAGTGTCTGCGAGTGCGCTTTACCGTGCGCGGCAAACGCAAGTATTTCTTTTGTTTTGTATGATGAAAGCAAAAAAAGTATGCTATTCTAACTGCGGTTCTAGCATTAATCGGACAGTAATCGAACCACGATGCGTAAGGGACTGATCTCCATTGTCTAAGCAATCGTACGTACTCTCGTTTGACGAGGCTTCACGCACGTCGTATGCACGTGCGGAGCGCAGTACGCGCGATAGCCGCTCGCAAGGTCGTTATGCGTCCGAAAGCGCCCCTGCACGCAATCGTTCATCTCGCTCATATGCGTATGATTCGCCCCTGTCATGGGATAGCCTATCCCTTCGTTCCGCATCTGCGTATCGTACAGGCGTGCTTCGCACCGCCGCAAGCGAATCGAGGCCACGCGATAATCAAGATTACGGGTTCGAACGCAGGCAGAGAAGCTCGAGGCGTCAAAGCGGACATAGATATGCGTCTCCCGCAGCTTCTTCGAAAAGCACATCCGGTCGTCTACCGTCTGCGCGCTTCGCTCGCGAAGACGACTATACAGACGAGCGTCCGCGTCGCGTTGCCGAGGACGAACGCGTGCATGATGATCGTCGCAGCGAACGTGGGCAGAAAAGCAAGCTAGCGCTCATCGAAAGCCTCAAGCAAAAGCGCCATGCTTATCGTAAGGCGAAGGCTGGCAAGCAATTCGCCGCGCAATTCAAGGACGCGCCTTCCGATGCTTCTCAAAACGCACCTCGTGCTGCGGTGTACACGGGTTCTTTGGGAACGAAGCAGCGCCAAGCTATGGATATGCAGCATACTCAGACGCGCACGTCGTCCAGCACGCGACGCACTGAGCGCGATAACAAGAAGACCTCATGGCTTGACAACATACGTTCTCCCAAAATGCTTGCAATAGGTATCGTCACGGTATGCTTGATAGCTGCGTGCGCATTCATCTATCCTTCGGCGCGCCAGTACTATCAGACCATCCGTCAGAACGCGCAACTCGAAGCGGAATTCGAGGCCATCCAAGAACGCAATGCCGCCCTGCAGCAAGATGTCGACTCCTTGCAAAGTGCGGAAGGGGTTCACGATCGTGCTCATGAGCTGTACGGTTGGGTGGGCGCAGATGAGAATTCCGTATTGATCCAGGGCCTTGAACGCTCTACGGAGGGGAAAGCGAACGGTTATCAGGCAGCGATAACGCCAGATAGCATTCCCGCGCCCGATACATGGTACTCGCCCTTCCTCGATTGGTTCTTCGGCTATGACAACTCGCCTTCGAATTAGCTGACAAGAAAAGACGATCGACTTCCATGGCAATCGTGGTGCAAGCTTGGTCGTATCTCCAAATGAGCCAGAAACCAACGTGGAATTCTGCTACTATAAAAGGCTGTGGATATCGTTCGGGAGTGTGGCGGAATGGCAGACGCAGCGGACTTAAAATCCGCCGCCGGAAGGCGTGAGGGTTCGAATCCCTCCACTCCTACCAATGATTTTGAGCTCGTTAGGACCATATGACAACCATCACTGAAATCTTGGCCGAGACAGATGTCGAGCCGACAACGTTCGAGGAATACCTTTCCCTTTATGCGAAAAAGGTCGGCGACTTGGTTAATACCTATATTCCCCATGGCACGCATCCCGATATGGATCGGTATCTGTATAAACCGTTGATGGATTACAGCCAAAACGGCGGCAAGCGCCAGCGGCCGCTCATCTGTTTTGCCGCATGCCGTGCAGTTGGCGGAGATGTTGACAAGGCGACGAGCGCAGCAGCGGCTATCGAGCATTTCCATACGGCAGCGCTCATCCATGACGATATCGCCGACGATGCCGAGCTGCGTCGCGGTGAGCCGTGCATGCATCTGGTCGAGGGTCTTGGGCTTGCCATCAATGTCGGCGACTTGGGCTTGGCTATGACTAACGGCACGGTCATGCATGACCCGCTACTTGATGACCATACCAAGGTGCGTGTTGTGACCGAGCTCGTCGAGATGACGCGTCGCACCATCGAGGGTCAGGCGCTCGATATCGGCTGGGCGCGCGAGTGCCGCTACGACATAACGCCAGAGGATTACCTCATCATGGCAACACATAAGACCGCGCATTATTCCGGAGCCGTCCCGATGGCGATCGGCGCCATCGTCGGTGACGGTACGGAAGCCGAGATAGAGGCGCTGCGCGCCTTCGGCTTGGACACGGGTCTCGCATTCCAGATTCAAGATGATTTGCTCAACCTTGTGGGGACCGAAGAGGCGACCAAGAAGGATTTCAGGAGCGATCTCACGGAAGGCAAGCGTACGCTGATGGTCGTGCATGCGTTGCACAACTCTCCAAAAAGAGACCGTCTCATCGAGATCATCTCCTCGAAGGAGCGCGATCCGGAGATTCTCGCCGAAGCGGTTGCCATCATGGAGGAATCGGGGAGCATCGATTATGCGCGCGACTACGCCGAGCAGCTGACGAATTCGGCAAAAGAGCGCTTGATCGCGGAGATCAAACCGTCATCCGCAAGGGATCTGCTGATTTCAATGGCCGATTGGTTCGTGCATAGGTTAAGGTAGGCGCATGAAGACGATTCGCTTACATGATACGGGAGTCGCGGTCGAGGACGTCCAGCAGCGTTTGGCTGTTGCGGGTTTTCTCGACGAGGCAGGCGTAGATGGCACCTTCGGACCTGCCACCGCTTCTGCGGTGAGGGAATTCTGCAGAGCAGCCGGCCTTCCCGAATCGGAAGAGGTCGATAGCAAGGTATGGGCAGCCTTGGTCGACGCCTCGTTCACCTTAGGCGATCGTACGTTGTATCTGCGTCTTCCGCATTTCCACGGAGCGGATGTCGCCGAACTCCAGCAAGCCCTAAGCGCTCTCGGTTTCGCGTGTGGACCAGTCGATGGCATCTTCGGTGCCTACACCGAGCTTGCCCTGCGCAAGTTCCAACTCAATCTCGGTCTGCCAAGCGATGGCATTGCGGGTGCGTACACCTATACGGCGATCAACAACCTGCATCACTCGTGGGAAGGGAAGGAAGCCGTCAGAAGCGCTGCCTACCAAGGGTTCGCCCGTGCTTCCGAGGCGTTGGAAAGCCACAGCATCTGCCTGTTCGGCACGGAACCGTTCACGCGCAACGTCGCATCGCGTATGTCGAACCTCTCCTTGGCTACGAATCCGTTCTCGAAGGTCGCTTCTGCCGAGTCCTTGCTCGTAGCACCTGAGCAGGACATGATGCTCATCCATATCGTCTTGCCCGGTCATCAGGTCAATGACGGGGTGCCATGCATCTCGTTCGACCCGCATGAGACGCTTCCCGTCCGCTTGCAAACGGCGCTTCGCGTGAGCATGGCGCATGAGCCTGCACGCGTTGCCATCGAATTGCCTGGCGATACATGGGAGGGCGCCGGCGAGGAGCGCAGTGCACAGCATTTCGCAATCTTCTTGCTCGATGCTCTATGCAGCGCGCTGACGATGTAGCCTGAAAGATCAAAGAATCGTTCCCAATAAAAAACAAGCCCCAAGAGGGCTTGTTTTCGTTAATGTGTGTTCGCATTGAACGCTTTAGTGATGGTTGCACGCCTGATCCGGTCCCATCGTAGGCACTTCGCCTGCGGCGACCTTCTTGGCGACATCTCCAACACCCGGGGTTTCCGCCTCGTAGAATACGGCGATACCGGCCTGCGCGAAACCCATCATGGGTCGCATGCCCATACCAGCGGCGACGATGGCATCGATGCCGTTGTTGGCGAGCAGCTGCACGGGACGCATGCATCCGCCTTCTTCGTGCGGGGGATTGTCGAGTTTGCCGACTTCGGTGATCTCTCCGTCGGCGATGGTTACGATAGTGAAGCAGTCGCAATGCCCGAAGTGACCGCTGCGCTCAGCATCGAGCCCTGCTTCCCCTAAAGTTGGAATGGCGAGTTTGAAAGTGCTCATAAGCTCCCTCTTTCGGTTGTTTTGTCTCTTTCGCGCAATCAGTTTAGCACTCATTCGTGAGATGAAGTACAATCGTCAGGTTAGCGTTTGGGAAGTGAATCGCTAACGACACAGAAACAAGGAGATATCAAAGCATGACGGATTATTTGAACAAATACTGCATCCACACGGCGACGTGCGGTGAGCTTCGTATCGATGATGTCGCCCGCGAGGTGACCTTGGCCGGATGGGCATGGCATACACGCGACCACGGTGGATTGATATTCATCGATTTGCGCGACCGTGCTGGTTATACCCAGATCGTTGTCGATCCCGACTGCGTGAGCAAAGAGGATTTCGCGAAAGCGGAGCATCTCGGCCGTGAGTATGTTCTCAAAGTGGTCGGCAAGGTGCGCGCTCGCGGCGAGGAAAGCATCAACCCCAACATGGTGACGGGTGAGATCGAGGTTCTCGCATCGTCAGTCGAGGTGCTCAACACCTCGGTGACGCCTCCCTTCAGCATCGAGAACGGCATCGAGACGGATGAGACCACGCGCATGAAGTGGCGTTATCTCGATCTCCGTCGTCCTGAGATGTATGCAAATCTGCTTTTGCGCCATCAGGTTGCCCAAGCGATGCGCGCGGCACTGAATAAGCGCGGCTTCCTCGAGGTTGAGACGCCAATCCTTGCGAACTCAACGCCCGAAGGCGCACGTGACTATATCGTTCCGAGTCGTCCGAACCCCGGCAAGTTCTATGCTCTGCCGCAAAGCCCGCAGCAATTCAAGCAGATGCTCATGGTCGGCGGCATCGAGCGCTATTACCAGATCGCCCGTTGCTTCCGCGATGAGGATTTGCGCGCTGACCGTCAACCTGAGTTCACGCAGGTCGATATCGAGATGAGCTTCGTTCGTGGCGATGATGTCATCGACATGATGGAAGATGTCATGGCCGAAACGCTCGAAGCTGTTGGCGTCGAGCATCCCTTCCCGCTACAGCGTATGCAGTACTCCGAAGCCATGGATCGCTTCGGTTGCGATCGTCCTGATATCCGTTTCGGGATGGAGCTCGTCAACATCACCGACATCGTGAAGAACACGGGCTTCAAGGTTTTCTCGAGCGTTGCGCAGTCGGGTGGCGTGGTTAAGGCCATCAACTGCAAGGGTGCGGGCACGTGGAGCCGCGGTGAGGTCGAGAAGCTTGCCGATATCGCTGCTGCGAACGGTGCGAAGGGTATGGCATGGATCGCATTCAAGCCCGACGGAAAGGTCCAAAGCCCCATCGTGAAATTTTTCACCGATGAGGAATTCGATGCCCTGAAGGCAGCCATGGATGCGCAAGAGGGCGACTTGCTCTTATTCGCGGCCGCTGATCCCGATACGGCCAATGCCGTGCTTTCCGCGCTGCGTTTGCATATGGCCGAGGCGCTCGGTATCCCGCGTGAAGGTCATGCGCTTTTATGGGTCGTGAACTTCCCGATGTTCAGATACGACGAGGACGAGAAGAAATACGCTGCCGAGCATCATCCCTTCACGCATGTTCTCGATGAGGATCTCGATAAGATCGAGACCGCTCCGCTCGAGTGCGGTAGCTATTCGTATGACTTGGTCATGGATGGCTTCGAAGTGGGCGGCGGCACGATCCGTATCCACAATGCCGAAGAGCAGCGTCGCGTTCTGCGTGTGTGCGGTTTGACAGATGAGGAAATCGATGAGAAGTTCGGACATCTCATCCATGCCCTCGAGCTTGGCGCTCCGCCTCACGGCGGCATCGCGCTCGGCCTCGATCGCCTGGTCATGCTGCTTGCAGGCAAGCCATCAATTCGCGATGTCATCGCCTTCCCGAAGACGAGCAGTGCATCCGATCCGATGACGGGTGCGCCGAGCAACGTGACCACGCGTCAACTCAAGGAAGTCAGCCTGCGCACCCTGTAACATTTCTTTCAGGTGCAAATACAAGGAACCGACCTCGTTTGAGGCCGGTTCCTTATTGTTCTATAGGCTAGATGTTATTTGAGCAGCGTGGCGGTATAGGCGATGACATCGCTTACCGTTGCCAAGTCTTCGGGCTCACCGAAGTCGATGCCCAGTCGATCCTCGAGCTCGCAGATGAGCTCCACCTGGTCGAGCGAGTCGATTTCGAGATCCTCGAATGTGGTCTCCATGGTGACCTTTTCGGGCTCGATATCAAGCTTGTCGTTCAGGATGTCCTTGATGATGTCCAATGTCTCCATGTTGGCTCCTTTTTCACGTTATCGGTTTTGCCGGGTGCATTATACAATGAAGCGCCCGTGGTATCAAAAGCTGTCTAAGCCACACGAAAGCTCCAAATTTGACAAAAAAAGAAGGCCCCGAAGGGGGGCCTTCCTGAATGCATTGTGTAAACGCGATTAGAGAATCGGATGCTCGACAGCCCACTGATGGCCGTAGTCGCCAAGTTCCTTCTGGAAGATAGCGTCGTTCTCGGCATTGTAAAGGGAGGTGTTCGGGAGAGCCGGATAGAAATAGCCGCCCGGGCAATAGGTATCGATCGCGCGATGGATCTCGTTGATGATCTGCTCCTTGGTAACGCCCTCGGTGTTCAATAGGGCACCATCGATGCCACCGATCATCGGAAGCTTGTGGTCGGTGATGCGCTGGATCTCGACGATGTCGTTCTCGGGGATGACGCCTTGCCAGATGTCGACGCCGATCTCGACCATGTCGTTGACGATGGGCTGGCAGATGCAGTCTGCATGATGCACATAGAGCATGCCGCACTCATGGATGCAGTCGGAAATACGCTGCTGCTGCGGCTTGATCATCTCGCGCCATACGCTTGGCGGGAGGAACAGGTTCTGCTTTGAACCCCAGTCGTCATGATAGAAGCAGACATCGGGATGGATGTGAGCGGCGGTCTCTTTGATCTGGGCGATCTTGAAGTCTGCGATAGCGGTAAGGAGCTCTTCCATCTCGTCTGGATACTCCAGATAGTTGCAGAAGGCGTTTTCCATGCCCATGAGGTGATGGGAGCGCTCGAACAAGCCAGCGCTGCACAGGAAGGCGACGAACTTCTCCTTGCGGTCGACCTTCTCGGCCATGCCTTCCGCCATCGTCCAGTCAAGACCTTCGACCGTCGGGATGGTGAGCTCGTCCTGCCAGTTCTCAATATCCTTGATGGCGGCGTTCTCGGCGGTGACGTGCGGATGCGCACCGGGGGAACCAGGGATGCGAACCCAGGTGGTGCCCCAGACGTCCGGATGCTCCTGACCGTCTGCAGGGCAGCGGTCGCGCATGAGGACCGGATCGGGAACCATCACGAGAGCTTCCATGAAGTTGCTGTAGTAATCAGGCTGACGACCCTCAAGGATGGCCATCATGTTCTCGCGCGGCGTCATGTCGCCATACTTGGCGCGAGCGTTACCTGCTGCTTCGTTCTTCGAAAGCAGGTTGTCTTGTTGCTGTTGTGCCATGTTTCCCCCTTATGGAATTTACATTACCGGTTTTGTTGACATGCAAATCATATTACTTTTTCCGCAGACGTAATCTATTGATTGCCCTTTGCGGCAAAAAACTCAAGATAGTATATCAGAAAATCCATTTCGTGTATATATCAGCGCGAAGTTTGCTTTCTCTAAAACACCTGATGAAATAGCAAAAGTCCTTATTATTTATTCTGCTTGCCTCAGAAGCCCGTAACCGCCGCCATCGCGACGATACAACACGCATACCAAGTTGGTGTCACGCTCCGTGAAAACGAAGAAATCGTGGCCGAGCAAATCGATCTGCACGAGCGCTTCTTCCTGCGTCATCGGCGCGAATTCTATCTCCTTGACGCGCACGATCTCGTCATCGGAAAGCTCGTCCATCAACTGGTCGAGGTCGAGCTCGACCTCTTCGGTCTGGCGGGGGATGAGCTCTTCGGCAGCAGCGCGGTCAGCTTGGACCTTGCGGTCGATGACGCGGGTCTTGAACTTGCGGAGCTGGCGCTCGACCTTTGCCGCAGCAACATCGATGGCAGTATGCAGGTCGTCCTCGTGCTCCTCAGCGCGGATGATATGTCCCTTGGTGCGCAACGTGACCTCGCAACAAGCGGGCCTGGGGTTCGCGGGGTTCTTCTCACGGTAGAGCATCACCTCGACATCGAGAGGGTTGATATCCATGACCTTGGTGGAACCGCCGATCTTCTCCGTTGCATACTCGCGAAGGGAGTCGCTGATTGCCATTTTGCGTCCTGATACTGTGATGCTCATGTTGCTCACCTCTTTTTTCGTGGCCAATAAAAAACTTGATTGCCGCAGGAATCCCCCTGAGCGCTACTCGGTGTGTTCCGAATGCCT
>JAUNJT010000112.1 GCA_030533105.1 Eggerthellaceae bacterium | reverse complement strand
CCGGCAATCGCGAAGAAGCCGATGAACGCATTATCGGCACGGCAGAAGAGCGCTATGACAGCGAAGGTAAAAGCAGATGTAAGGCCTATCGGCTTAACGCTCATCACTATCACCTAGGTGAAACTATCGTATTAAGAACGCTCTTGATACTCGGCCATCAATGCAGCGAACGCAGGCTTGCTGTCTTCAATGGTTTTCTGCGACACGCAATAGCTGACGCGCACCCATCCGGAAACGCCAAAGCTATCGGAGGGAACTAGGAGCAGTTCGTGCGCCTTCGCACGATCACTGAACGCCTGTGCATCATCTTCAAGCGCGCGAACCCACAAATAGAACGCTCCTTGCGGTTCTACGAACTCGTATCCGAGCTCCCGGAGATTCGTCGTCAGGATCTCGCGATTTATGCGGTAGGGTTCAACGTTAGATGGCACATCAACGCATTCCGCGAACACGCGCTGCCACAAGGTCGATGCGCAGATATAGCCCAGTGCACGAGCTGCGCCTGCAACTGCAAGCGATACGTCCCTTGCTTCTTCCATTGCATCGGATACGTATACATAGCCGATGCGCTCGCCTGGAAGCGAATGCGACTTCGAAAGCGATGCGCACACGAGCGTGCGCGGCCAGATGGCTGGCACCCAGGGAACGTCCTCGCCGTATGTGATCTCGCGATACGGTTCATCGCTGATAACGTAAAGCGCACGATTGAGCTCTTGCTCCTTTTGGGCAAGCATTTCCGCGAAGCGCTTGAGGTTCTCCTCGCTGTAGATTGCCCCAACGGGATTGTTCGGCGAGTTGATTATGATAGCGCTGGTCTTCTCGTTGATGGCAGACGAGAGCGCCTCGATGTCGAGCTGGAAGTCCGGCTGCGTGGCAGGAACGGCGACGAGCGTGCAGCCCGCCTGTTCGACCCACACGCGATACTCGGGGAAGAACGGAGTGATAACGATAACCTCGTCCCCAGGTACCGTCAATGCAAAAATAGTGATGGCAATCGCTTCTGCGGCACCTGCCGTCATGAAAATCTGTTCAGGCTTCGCATCGAAATCATGGATGCGTTTGATGTGATTGGCAGCCGCAGTGAGGGCCTGCACGGAACCGCCGGCTGGCGTATAGGCATGAAGCGCAACCGGATCGTCCTCTAGCGCTCGCTGCAGGCTTTCTTTAATCTCGGGCGGAGCCGGCACGCTCGGATTGCCGATGCTGAAATCGAACACTTTATCGTTGCCAATCTGCGCCTTGCGATTCAGGCCGTACAGGAATAACTCGCTAATCGCACTCGGCTCGTTGCCGAGACCGAACATAGCTTGATTGATCATCACATGCCTCCTTGATAGCGTATTGCTACGTCTTAGGGTATCACACTTTACGCGTAAGCCGCGCAGTTCGTCAAACGAGAAGCGACAGGATATCTGTTGGTCGCGAACACGTATACGTTGGCTCTTGCTCGCAAAGCACCGCTTCGCTGAACATGCCCCAGAGCGCAGCGATGGTGATGCAACCTGCACTATTGCCTGCTTGGATATCGAACGGGCTATCACCAACATAAATGCATTCGCTAGGATCTTGCCCTGCAAGGCGGCAGCCATACAGCACGCTTCCGGGATTCGGCTTGAACTCCGGCCAATCATCGGGTCCGACGAGGAAATCCATATACGGCGCAAGTCCCGTGATATCCAGACCGCGCTGCGCTAGCTCATGGCGCTTCGATGTCACCACACCGAGCGAAAAGCCAGCCTCCTTGAGCGCTGCAAGCACCTCTGGAATGCCGTCAAAAGCACGCACGACCGCATCGTGGCGTGTTTCGTTATATGCTCGGTACACCTTGAGCAATAGCTCGATCAACGCGGGATCGTTCGTGAAATCAGTGAACTGGACCGCAAGGGGCTGCCCGACTTTCGCCATAAGCTGCTCATCGGAGCAATCGAGACCAAGCTCCGTTGCAATCGTATAGCGCATCGAATCCAAGATGAGCTGATATGTATCAAGCAGCGTACCGTCCAAATCGAAAAGAACGGCTTTGACCTGAGATAATTCTGCGCGCATTGCGAGCAATCCTTACGCGAACAGGCTATCGAACGCGTCGAACGCAGGATCCTCCGGGATGTTTGCACACACAGCTTCGAATGCATCATGCAGCGAGTCGAGCGCCACATCGCGCTTCTCGCCCGTACGGCGCAGCTTCAGCTCAACCGTGCCATCGGCCAACCCGCGCTTGCCCACCGTAATCTGCAGCGGCCAACCGATCAAGTCGGCATCCGCGAACTTGACACCTGGACGCTCCTTGCGATCGTCAATGACCACTTCAAGTCCGAGTGAGGCAAGGTCGGTTGCAATCTGCTCAGCCACAGGGAACACATCTTGGTCGCCAATTGTAAGTGGGATGACACACACGTGAGCAGGTGCGACTGCAAACGGCCAGATGATGCCATATTCGTCGTTATGCTGCTCGACAACCGCTGCCAGCGTGCGCGTAACACCGACGCCGTAGCAACCCATGATGAAATAGTTCTCCTTGCCATTCACGTCAAGGTAAGTCGCTTCCATCGTACGGGAGTACTTATCGCCGAGTTGGAACACCTGGGAAACCTCGATGCCTCGCGCGCCATCAAGCGGCAAACCGCATTCGGGGCATGCATCGCCCGCCTTAACCGTCGAAAGGTCCATCCATTCGTCAATCTGGAAATCCTTGCCCAGTTCGGCACCGACGATATGGAAACCATCCTCATTGGCGCCTACGGTCCACTTGGGCAGGTTCTTAAGGTTCGCGTCACCGATAACGCGAATGCCCTCAGGCAAACCGACCGGACCCATAGAGCCCTTGACTAAGCCCGCTTCAAGCATTTCCTCATCGGAAAGCAGCATGAACCAGCCAATGCCATGATCGGCCTTGATATCGTTGAGCTCGTGATCGCCGGGAATGAACAGCGCGATGATGTTGCCTTCCTCGTCCTTGCCAGCCAACGCCTTGACCGTGGAGCTCTCGGGGATATTTAGAAACTCTGCCAACTCCGCAATCGTGTGGATGCCTGGTGTTGCGATTTTCTCGAACGGCACGTCATACATCGTTGGCGTGCACTTGCACTCGCCCGCCTCGACATCCGCCGCATATCCGCACGTGCAGTAGACAAGCTCGGCCTCGCCCGCTTCGGCGAGTGCCATGAACTCGGTTGATACCTTGCCGCCGATCTGGCCCGAGTCTGCCTCGACTGGACGATATTCCAAGCCGCACCTCTCGCAGATGCGACCGTAAGCGACGCTCATGCGATCGTAGGTCTCCTGCAACGACTCTTGGTTCTCATGGAAGCTGTACGCATCCTTCATGATGAACTCGCGGCTGCGGAGCAAACCGAAGCGAGGACGGATCTCGTCACGGAATTTCACTTGGATCTGGTATAGCGAGCACGGCAGTTCCTTGTACGAACGCAACTCGTTGCGTACGAGCGAGGTGATGAGCTCCTCATGCGTCGGGCCAAGGCAAAAACCGTGATCATGACGATCGGAAAGGCGCATGAGTTCGGGGCCGTAATCATCCCAACGACCGCTTTCGTGCCACAATTCGGCAGGCTGGAGGGCCGGCATCATGATTTCTTGCGCGCCCGTCGCATCCATCTCCTCGCGCACGATGTTCTCAACCTTCGCGAGCACCTTCTTGCCGAGTGGCAGGAAGGTGTACACACCCGAAGCGGTCTTGCGGATCATGGCTGCACGAAGAAGCAGTCGATGGCTTGCGATTTCGGCATCAGCCGGATCTTCCTTCAGCGTCGGCATGTAGAGTTTGCTCATGTACAAAATGTCCGTCATGATGAAATCCAATCGTTTTCGTTCGAGGTCTTCCCTGCTGAAGAGCCACCCGCAAAAAGGCAGGTAGTTTTTTCAGCAACGCATATTATACATGTCCCGA
>JAUNJT010000111.1 GCA_030533105.1 Eggerthellaceae bacterium | reverse complement strand
CACTACAACGTCGTGAATGACGGCAAATGCATCGGCGACCGTTTGGGCCTTTCCACGGCGGACCGCATGATGATCCAGGTGCCGATGTTCCACTGCTTTGGCATGGTGCTCTCCATGACGTCTTCCATGACGCACGGCGCCACCATGTGCCCGATGCCCTACTTCAACGCGAAGGCATCGCTCGCGTGCATCAACCAGGAGCGCATCACGTGCTTCAACGGCGTGCCGACGATGTTCATCGCCATGTTCAACCATGAGAACTACCGCAAGACGGACTTCTCGTACATCCGCACGGGCATCATGGCTGGTGCGGGCTGCCCGCCTGAGCTCATGCGCCGAGCCGCGCGACCTGATGAGATGAACATGACCGGCATCATCAGCGTGTACGGTCAGACCGAAAGCTCGCCTGGCTCCACGATGAGCGCATGGACCGACACCGAATACGTCCGCATCGAAACCGTCGGCTATGCGTTCCCGCACGTGGAATGCAAGATCATCGACCCCGACACGGGCGAAGAAGTGCCACACGGCGAGAATGGCGAGTTCTGCAGCCGCGGTTACAACACGATGAAGGGCTATTACAAGATGCCCACCGCCACACGCAAGGCGATCGACTCGGACGGCTGGCTGCATTCGGGCGATCTTGCGCGCAACGATGGACAGGGCAATTACATCATTACCGGCCGCTTAAAGGACATGATCATCCGCGGCGGCGAGAACCTGTATCCGAAGGAGATCGAGGAGTTCTTCCTCGAACATCCGAAGGTTAGCGACTGCCAGGTCATCGCGGTGCCGGACGAGAAGTACGGCGAAGAGGCCATGGCGTGCATCATACTCATGGATGGCGAAGAGGCCACCGAAGAGGAGATGCGCGAGTACGCCGTTTCGCATATCGCACGCCACAAGGTCCCGCGCTACATCGAGTTCGTTGACAGCTTCCCGATGAATGCGGCTGGCAAGATCCAGAAGCACCTCATGCGTGCCTGGGCTGCCGAAAAGCTCGGACTTGCAAAGAAGGAAGACTAACCAAGAGCGCCGCCCTTTCTGCCAAGATAGTTATTACCCGATCAACATGGCCATTTCGGTAAGAAATGGCCATGTTGACTCTTTATGTGGCCTTATCGAAACAGAACATCCGAAAAAGACCATCCACATTCTTTCGCAATGCGCAATTGCCAGTGGTTTCCCGACCTAGCTGGCGTATACTTACCGTGTTATCAAGTTTCCTCAACCGAAGGAGGTCCTTATGGACAAGAAGATCGCAAAGCTCATCAACGAGCAGATCAATGCCGAGCTTTACAGCGCGTATCTGTACCTCGCTTTCGCGGATTACTATGCCGAAGAGGGCTTGGGCGGCTATGCGAATTACTTTGAGATCCAAGCTGCCGAGGAACGCGACCATGCGCTCATCTTCCGCAAGTACCTGCATGAGAACGGCGAGAATGTCGTGCTGACCGAGATCGCAGCACCCGATGTTTCCTTCGACAACTTCCTCGAGCCGCTCGAGAAGGCACTCGAGCATGAGAAGTTCGTAACCGCGCTCATCAATAAGATCTACGATGCCGCATTCAAGGAGAAGGACTTCCGCACGATGAACTTCCTGAACTGGTTCGTTGACGAGCAGATGGAGGAAGAGGACAACGCCGAGGGCATGATCTCCAACATGAAGCTCTTCGGCAGCGACCCGAAAGGCCTGTACGACCTGAACGCCGAGTGCGCAGCGCGTGTGTACACGGTTCCCTCGCCTCTTGCAGCTGAGTAAGGATTCAGCACAAGCACCAAACGAGCCAGTTTGAAAGAGCTGGCTCGTCTCATAATACGAGCACGTCCTTCACATTCGGATAAAAAGAAAGCGAGCCTCTATGGAAACACTGGAATGCATCAAAACGCGTCGTTCGTATCGTAAGTACAAGGCCGATCCCGTCCCCGAGGAATTGCTGGAGAAGATCATCGAAGCTGGCATGTGGGCACCAACCGGCATGAACAAGCAGGCTCCCATCATCATCGCCATCACCGATAAGGAGCAGCGCGACCGCCTCATGCGCCTGAATGCCGAGATCATGGGCAAGCCCGAGGCAGATGGCTTCTACGGCGCCCCTTGCGTGCTCGTCGTGCTCGTCGACAAGAACGTTCCCACGTATCCCAACGATGGCGAGCTCGTTATCGAGAACATGCTCTTGGCAGCCCATGATCTGGGCTTGGCTAGCTGCTATATCTGGCGTGCGAAGCCTGAATTCGAGATGGATGAGGGCAAGGCCATGCTCGCCGATTGGGGCATCCCCGAAGGCGACTGGGAAGGCGTCGGACACGTCATCGTCGGCTATCCGGACTGCGATGAGCCGAAGGCACCCGCCCGCAAGGAAGGCTGGGTTTATCGCGTGTAGCACGCGCGCGCATATCGGGCAATGCAAGAAGGGACTGCTTGACGCAGTCCCTTCCCTTTCTCGTTTAACGCGAACCGAGTTGCGCGGTGATCGCCCGCGCATTCGCGTCATCTTTGCGCAACGCTACTTCTTCTCGGCGTAAAGCACATCCTCCTTCGAGTTCTCCCATGCAGGCAGCGTAAAGAAACGGAAGCCCTTGTCACGCAGCTCGGCTTCCTTCGCCTCGGCAGCTTCGCCGATGGCAAGAGCTCGATTCGGGCACGCATTCACGCAATACGGCTCGAGCCCCTCCTTGATGCGCGCAGGGCATTTGATGCACTTCGTCGACCAGATGGGCATCCAGCTCATGTGCAGGTTCGGCCACGTACCACCCGGACGATCGATTCCCTCGCCGGAACCGAGCGTGCGCACCGTCACCCAGAAGTCGGAATCGGGCAGGTTGTTGCCCACCTTGCAGGCGAGCGAGCAGGTCCAGCAGCCAGTGCAGCGCTGCAGGTCAACTAAGATGGTCTTCTCGTTCATCGCAACTCCTCCCTATTCCTCGACCTTGCGAACGTCGCATGCGCAGTCCCAAATCGTATCCCAGGCGCCAGCCATGCCGCCGATGCCGCCTGTTGCGAAACCGGGCTGATAGCCGCCGATGGCCTCGACGCACTTCACCCAGTTCTCTGCACGGTCATCGATGGTCTCATAGCTTCCCAGAGGAACGATGAGCTCGGAGTACATTCCCTCTTCGAAGGCCTCATGACGCCAGCCAAACCACACCTGAACCGTTCCAGGCGGGATAACCTGATCGAGCTTCATCTCGATAACGACATGCCCGCGTCCATTGAAGACCTCGACCTTGTCACCATCTTTGATGCCCTCGGCTTTGGCATCGATCGGGTTCATGCGACCCGTCGGCTTTCCACCGGAGAGCTGCGCCATAACCGGGTCGTCGGTGAACATCGACTGCATGAAGAAGCGCTGGCGACCGCTGAAGAAGTGGTACTTGCCCTTCGCGGTACCGTTCTCCAAGGTTGCGGGCGTCGGCGCCTCGAGCGGCGGCAGGTACTTGGCCAGCGCGTCATCGACGGGAACCAAGCGCTCGCAATAGAACTCCATGCGCTTATGGGGCGTATCGAATTGCATGCCGAGGAACGGATCCCAGTTAAACGGTGGCGTGGCTGCGCGCACCATCTTCTCTTCCTTCAGACGCTCATAGGTAAGCGGCGGCTGAATGCCCGCGATCAGCGGATACTGCGACTGCAGACGGAGCGCGATCCACTCTTCGGTCGTCTTATCGAAGTACTCGCCCAAACCCACGCGTTTAGCCAGCTCGGAGTACACAAAGGTCGCATCCTTCGCCTCTCCGATCGGCTCGATGGCGGGCTCTTGCAGCACGACATGGTTATACGATGCCGAGACAACGAGCTCATAGCGCTCGAAGGGCATGCAGTCGGGCAGCACATAGTCGGCATATTCGCCCGTGTCGGTCATCCAGATGTCGATATCGACGATGAGCTCCATCTGCGGGAAGATCT
>JAUNJT010000009.1 GCA_030533105.1 Eggerthellaceae bacterium | reverse complement strand
CGACCATCTTCCACTCCTCCTTCGTGGAGCCATCTTCTAAGAATACATCGATATGAGGAATGCAGTTGAACGCGATTTGGTGGGCAAACGCCTTCACAGTAAGCTCATCACCGCGCTTGCCATCGAGGAACTCACGCGTCTGGTCGTACAGCTCGGCCATAGCCGGAGCACCTGCGCCGCTGGCAGCCTGATAGGAAGCAACGACCACGCGCTTTACAGGCGCAACATCATGAAGCGCTTTCAGCGGCAAGGACATGATGATGGTCGTGCAGTTGGGGTTGGCGATGACACCGGAATGCCAGTTGATATCATCGGGGTTCACCTCAGGAACGATCAGCGGTACATCATCTTCCATGCGGAACGCGCTCGAATTATCAATCATGACAGCACCGGCGGCAACTACAGCTTCGCGCATCTGCTTCGATACACCCGCACCTGCGCTGAACAGAGCGATATCAACACCCTCGAATGATTCGGGAGTCATCTCCTGCACGATCAGCTCTCCAGCAGGCACCTGACCGCAACCGGCGAATTCAATCTTCTTCCCTGCAGAACGTGCAGATGCCAGCGCGCGCACTTCGGCCGCAGGAAAATCAAGATCGTGAAGCACATTCATGAACTCCTGCCCTACCGCACCGGTAGCACCAGCGACCGCCACAACGGGATGAGCAGGGATTGCTTTCGTCCAAGCCATAATAAGTTCGTCCTTTTCTCACATCTTCCGAACCAACTTCCGCACACGCATCGGATGCGCATGTCGGTTACGCAACGCTTCAATGCATCACGTTTGCTTCATTATAGCCACAGTATTTTACAAGACCGTTTCAGAAGCGCCCAAGCGCTCCATATCGCCCGCAAATCGCAGGAAGCTGATTCAAGTTTATGCTTTTCGTGCCGATTGACCGCCATTGAGATGCCACATGCCTTACAGCTGTATCCTAAAAAGCGTCGATACGGGACAGCGATTCATACCGAGAGATACAGATTCATGCCGGCAATCATCTCACATTACTTCTTCGGACAGGATGCCTACCAGCACGAAGGAAACCTCATCGGACCTTCGATTGAAGAACGCGATGCATTTCTTCTTGGCAATCAAGGACCTGACCCGATCTATTTCACGGTACTTGCGCCATCTCTTGCCAAATACCATACCCTTGCCGTCGACATGCATCATGAAAAGACAAATGAACTGCTTGTTTCGCTCAAGCAGTCTCTAGAAACCCTGCCGGAAGAAGATCGTGCAATCGGCAACGCATATGCGTTGGGTTTTTTGTGCCACTATATGCTTGATGCGAGCGTTCATCCCTTGGTCTATGCGCAGCAGTATGCGTTTTGTTCGGCCGGAGAGCCGGATTTAGAGGACAAGAACTCCCATGAGGTTCATGCAACCATCGAGAGCGAACTCGATGAGGTTTTACTCTATCGGAGAGCTGGCATGACCATCCATGACTTCTCCCCCGAAAAGGAAGCGCTGCACGCAAACGGGCACGTACTGTCAATCGCATCGCGGATGTATTTGTTTATGGCTCTTACGACGTACCAACGAGTCATCCCCGCGCGGCTGTTCTCGCGTGCCGTCGCGTGCTATCGTCTCGGCCTCCGCGCTCTCAGATCGCCACGCGGCATCAAACGCACGGTTCTATCGAGAGTCGAACAGAAATTCCGCGCATACTCCTTCTATGGTTCGATGAGCCATCGCGCCATCGAATTAGAGAATAGCGCGTTCGAGAACCAGGACCGCAAAACATGGGAGGATCCTTTCGGTGAGACAACGCGCAACGAGAGCTTCGAGGACCTCTATGAAAGCGCGTTAGCCAAGGCTCATCATTTTTTAGTTGCCTTCAGCCAAGCATCCTTCGACATCGATTCTGCACGCCAGATCACGAATGACTTGAATTTTTTGGGCGAATCTACCGTCCCGACCCTGCTTGTTGTCGAAAATGAATAGCATTTGGCTGGAAACAATGCAGCTCATAATGCGCATTTGCTATAGTGATAGCGTTTTCGCGGCACACGCTGCTGCGATAACGAAAACCAAACATGAACCATTCGTTGTCGGCTAAAGGAAATCTATGTCATTGATTGTGGCAAAATTCGGCGGAACCTCGGTTGCATCACCCGAGCGCATCCAGATGGTTGCCAAACGTCTCATCGCGAAGCGCCAAGCTGGCGATCAGGTTGTTGCTGTTGTATCCGCAATGGGAAAAACCACCGATGAGCTCATCGGCTTGGCAGCAGCGGTAAGCGATAATCCCCCCGCCCGTGAAATGGACCGCCTGCTTTCGACGGGCGAACAGGTCAGCATGACGCTGCTTGCCATGGCCATTGAAGCGAAGGGCTATAAGGCCATGAGTTTTACGGGCCGTCAGGCAGGCATCGAAACCGATGGTATGCATGCCAAGGCGAAGATTCTCAAGGTCCACAATGAGCGCATCATGGATGCCCTGAATCGGGGTTACATCCCGGTCGTCGCTGGTTTCCAGGGTATCGACCCCAATGGCGATATGACTACGCTCGGCCGTGGCGGCTCCGACACCACCGCCGTTGCCGTCGCATGGGGAATCGGCGCCGATGTGTGCGAGATCTATTCCGATGTCGATGGCGTTTACACAGCCGATCCGCGCGTGTGCCCACGCGCTAGGAAGCTCGATTCCATCTCGTACGACGACATGCTTGAGATGTCGGCAGCCGGCTCGGGCGTACTGCAGATGCGCGCCGTCGAATTCGCCCGCAAATGGGGCGTAGTCATCCATTCCCGCTCTGCATTCTCTGATGCAGAAGGTACTTATATCAAGGAGGACCCAACTATGGAAGAAGCGGTCATCACCGGCATCGCCCATGACACGTCTGAAGTCAAGATAACGCTGCGCCAAGTGCCTGATATGACCGGCGTTGCGGCGAAGTTGTTCAGCGGACTTGCCGCCGACATGGTCAGCGTTGACATGATCATCCAGAACATCTCCGAGGATGGCTTCACCGACATCAGCTTCACCTGCCCGAAGGCCGATCTCGACCGTGCCAGCAAGACCCTCGAGCGCATCGTGCCCGAGCTCAACGCACGCGAGTACGTCGTCGACACCAATATCGCGAAGGTCAGCCTCGTCGGCACGGGCATGAAATCCTCGCCCGGCGTTGCAGCACTGGCATTCCAGACGCTCGGCGAGAACAACATCAACATCCTCGCCATTTCGACATCGCCGATCCGCTTATCCGTTGTTGTCGAGCAATCTCAAGCAACCGAAGCGGTGCGTTGCCTCCATCATGCGTTCGGCCTTGACTCCGAAAACATCTTCGAGGAAACGCAACTCTCTGCCGAAGAGATTGCCGCCAAGATGGCCAAGGGACGTTAATCCCAACGATCCCCCTTCCGCGCTTGACGAAGAAAAACTCAAAAACTCGCCTTGACGACCTCTTGGTCGAACTAGGCTATTTCCCAGACACCGATACCGCACTTCGAGCCGTTTTAGCGCGAGAGGTTCGCGTGAATGACGTTTACGCAACGAGCGCCGCCCTCATGGTCGCACCCGACGCGGATATCTTCATTAAGACGAAAACGCATGGCCAGAACGCTGATTCGCATCGTTACGTGTCGCGTGGTGGCTTTAAGTTGCAGGCCGCACTCGATGCATTCAATCAAAGCGTGACGGGATTGCGCTGCATCGATATCGGCTCATCCACGGGAGGCTTTACCGATTGCCTCCTCCAAGCAGGAGCCGCAAGCGTGACATGCGTCGATGTGAATTATGGCCAACTAGCATGGAGCTTGCGC
Organism: Eggerthellaceae bacterium; assembly: GCA_030533105.1. Lineage (GTDB taxonomy): Bacteria > Actinomycetota > Coriobacteriia > Coriobacteriales > Eggerthellaceae > SIG42. The sequence continues at coordinate 26,043 of JAUNJT010000009.1, read as the reverse complement.
CAAGATGAACGGGTAATCGTGTTCGAACGCACCAACATCAAAACCGCAGACGCAGGAGAGCTTGGGGCGCCATTCGATTTGATCGTTGCGGACGTGAGCTTTATCGGACTTGCTTCTCTCGCGCCAGCGTTCGCACGACTCAGCGATGAGGGAACGGTCTTCATCGGGCTTGTTAAGCCTCAATTCGAATCTCAACACGATGAGACCGACCATGGCGTGGTTCGCGACCCCGCAATTCGCGCCCGAACCGTCACCGAAGTGTCCGAAGCGCTCGAAGCAAACGGTTTCACAGTCACGGATGTCACGCAGTCTCCCATCACGGGACCGAAGGGAAATGTGGAATTCCTCGTGCGCGGCATTATGACCACGCATACGACAGCCTAACGTTTTCAGCTAAAAGACAAAACCGCGCGACTGTGCGCGCGGCCGTTGAAATGCTTGTCAGAAACTGAGTGCCTTACGAATTCTTCAGGTACACCGTGCTCATGACATCGGCAACATGCTCGGTTGCATCGGAGCACTTCTCCATGCGATTGAAGATGTCAGCCCACACATGCGCCACAAGCGGTTTGTCGCGATACGTCTTGAAAAGCTTGCGGATAGTCTGCAAGTACAGCTGGTCTGCTTCCTCTTCGTAGTCATTCACATTGACGATGTACTCTCGGTACATCTTATTCTTCTTGAAGCTGCGGAAATTACCCATGGCAATATCGAGCGCTTCGCAACTGTTCTTGATGAGCTTGGCGAAATCGAGGGCGTCTTCCTGCATGAACTGGATATCGTACATGTAGAAGCACTGGAACACGTCCTCGAGATAATCGAGCACGTTGTCGAGGTTCTGCGTGATGCCGACTAGGTCTTCGCGTTCGAGCGGTGTGATGAAATCCGTCGCGATATTCGTGAATATCTCGTGATTGATCAAATCGCCGCGATGCTCGAGTTCATGGGCTTTCGTTACGTGCGGCAGCAGATTATCGGGCGTGGTGTACTCTTCGATTGCCTGTATCAGCAAATCGGCTTCTTCAACAGCAAGATGAGTGAGCTCTTCGAACGCACTGAAATAATCGAATTTCTCTTTCTTTGCCATTCTCCGCTCCAATCGCCAAAATCAGATAAGCAGGCTCGTACTCAGTGTAGCGCATCAGACAATTATCCGCTGCTGCGTTTTCCGCCTAACCCTCAACAGTACCTTTCGAAAACGCGTATGCGTTCGGCATCGATGGTAGTCGGATTCCCGTGTCCGGGAAGCACGATGGTCTCATCTTGCAAGGTCGCCAAACGTGCGAGCGATTTCCTCATCGCTTGGTAGTCGCCACCCCCGAGATCCGTGCGCCCGATCGTCCCCTCGAAAAGCGTATCTCCAGAAACGAGGATGGAAGCCGATGAGTCCTCGACATCGCATGCGCGGGCGTCTTCGAGTAAAAAGCATGTGCTGCCTTGCGAATGACCAGGCGTGATCATGACTTTCCACACCATGTTGCCGATGGAAAGCACATCGCCATCGCTTACCGTGCAATCCACGGGGCACGGCTCGACACCATGGCGAGCGCCCCATGATGGATCGCTCCCGTTGATCAATGGCTCTTCCACTAAAGATGCATAAACAGGCGCCCCAGTAGCCTCCCTCAATGCGGCAAGCGCACCGATATGATCATAATGGGCATGTGTCACGAAAATCGCATTCGGCACACGGCCATCGAGAAATGCGAGGATGCTCTTTTCCTGGCAGCTCGGGTCGACGAGCACCATGCTCGAGCCATCGCTGATCAGATAGACGTTGTTGGCTATCGGACCTAAGACGATGCGCTCGATGCTAACGCATGGAGATGCCATATCAGTTCATCTCCTTTTTGGATTTTTGCGGAGCCGTACGCGATGCATCGAATACGCCGTCTATCTCTTGCACACGTTGCAGCAAGTTGCGTGCCTGCTCGACATCGGACAGCTCGTAGGTGAAATGCATCTCCGCGATGCCGTCCTTATGAACGTTCGTTGAGCATGAAACGATATTCGCGCCGATTTCTGAAATCGCGATCGTCACGTCGCGTAACAGATTCGAGCGGTGTATGGCCTGCACGTGCAAATCGAATGTATAGGTCATATTGCCCTTCAGGGAATCGGCCCAGGAAACCTCGATGATGCGCTCCGGGGTACGGCGCAAATCCTTTGCATTCGGGCAGTCGGCGCGATGCACCGATACGCCACGGCCGCGCGTCACAAAACCGATGATCTCATCACCGGGAACAGGATTGCAGCAGTGCGAAAGACGTACCAGAACATCATCGATACCCTTCACCACGACACCGTTAGAACTGTGGGTTTCGTGCTTCTTCGGACGCTTTACGCTGGTCAGCATCGGCGCTGGTTTACCCGTCGAGCTAGTCGAACTGCCCAAACCAGGTGTGGCAGCATCCTCGGTGCCGCGATCGACGAGCAATTTGAGCAAACGGTTCGCAACATGCTGTGCGCTCTCCTTGCCCAGACCGATCTTCACGTACATCTCATCGGCATCTTTGTAACCCATATGCTCGGAGACCGTCTTGATGGCACGCATCGACTGCGCGCTCGAGATGCCGAAACCGTTCTTGCGCATCTCGCGCAATAGTTGCGCACGACCCAATTGCAAATCATCGCTACGCGACATCTTGGAGAAGTATGCGCGGATCTTGCTGCGAGCGGACGGCGTCTGCACGATGGAAAGCCAATCGCGTGAAGGCGTTGCGCTCTTCTGCGTGAGAATCTCGACGCGGTCGCCAACCTTGAGCGTATACGTCAACGGAACGATCGACCCATTCACCTTCGCACCGACGCAGTGATTGCCGACTTCAGTATGGATTGCATATGCGAAATCAACGGGTGTCGACCCCGCGCGCAAACCGATGACCTCGCCTTTCGGCGTGAAAACGTACACCTCCGACGGCGCAAGATCGAACTTGAGTTCTTTGAGGAATTCGCGCGAATCGCTTGTTTCGTCCTGCCAGTCGATCATCTGCCGTAGCCATGCGAGTTGCCGCTCGAGATGATCATCGGCAGTGCTGCCATTCTCCTTGTAGCGCCAATGCGCCGCGACGCCATATTCGCTTGTGCGATGCATCTCTTCGGTACGGATCTGCACTTCAAGCGGACGTGCTGCAGGACCGATAACCGTGGTGTGCAAGCTTTGGTACATATTGAGTTTCGGCATCGCAATGTAGTCTTTGAAACGACCGGGAATAGGATGCCACAGCGAATGCACAGCGCCGAGTGCCGAGTAGCACTCGGGCATCGTCTTCACGATGATCCTCACTGCAATCAGGTCGTAAATCTCCGAGAAACCCTTACCTTTGCGAGTCATCTTCTGATAGATCGAATAGAGATGCTTGGGGCGACCCATGATATGGCAGTTGATATTCGCACGATCCATCTCATTGCGCAGCGCTTCGATGACCTGGTTCAGGTATGCCTCGCGCTCTGCCCGGCTCTCCATAACCATACGCGAGACTTGCTTGTACTTGTTGGGCTCAAGATAGAAGAATGCGAGGTCCTCGAGCTCCCATTTGATGGAATCGATGCCCAAGCGATGCGCGATGGGCGCATATACCTCGAGCGTTTCTCGCGATTTATAGATTCGACGGTCTTCCGAAAGAGCGCGCAGCGTGCGCATATTGTGCAAACGGTCGGCAAGCTTGATGACTATGACGCGAATATCCTGGTTCATGGCCACGAGCATCTTGCGAATCGTTTGCGCCTGCTCTTCAGTCAGGCTGCCGACTTCGATGCGCGAGATCTTGGTGACCCCTTCGACCAATGCGGCGATCTGCTCGCCGAATTCCTTCGTGACCGATTCCGCCGTTGCATTAGTGTCCTCCACCGTATCGTGCAGCAAGGCGGCGCATAGGGTTTCGATATCCATGCGCAAATCAGCGAGGATGATGGCTACTTCGACAGGATGGGCGATGAAGGGCTCACCACTCTTGCGGCATTGCCCTTCGTGGGCTTTTTCCGCAAATCGATAGGCTTTTTCAAGCAGGGCTAAATCATCTTCGGAGGCATAGCCGGCAACCATGTCCTCAAGAACTTCGAACCGTTCTTCCGGTGTTGCAAGCACGCCTGACTCGGACGCGCGATTCGCGTGGATTGAAATGGCCTTCTGGGCGACACGCCGACGGCCGAGAAGGGCGTCACCTTGGTTGTCCTGCTTAGCTTCGTCGTTCGATGACGCGCTATTTGCACCATTCTTCAATTTCTCATCGTTATCTGGTACCAAGGTCTCCTCCTTCCGATTGCGATCGATCGAACGGCGTAAAAGTATACGAGACACGTTGGCGCAGGCTGTCATCGTCACATCCAAGCACCCACTCCCTGAATGCCTGGAAAACCTCCTGCTCGCCCAAGCCTTCCCGGTAGCGGATGCTATCGGTCAGCTCAACGCGATCGGCGTTCTCTTTGACGCTTATGGAACACGCCTTGCGACCTGCGACGAAACTCGTATGCGCTTCGATAAGTCCGAGTTCGCTGAAAACAGCGATACCGCATATTGTAGATGCAACGCTTATATGATGTGCGCTTTTCTCGGACATGCGCATCATATCGTCGATGCCAACGGTAAATGTATGGCCACGGTGCTCTCGCTGCATGCCTCGAAGCCATCGATACACTTCTGCAAGCACATCGTGATCCGGAGTCATGTCGCGCAGGATCTGTTCGTTGACGAGAGCGTCGCTTTTCCCGAATAGCAGATGGATGGTCGCAGCCTGCCCATCGCGACCGGCACGGCTGCTCATCTGATTGAATTCAATTTCGTTGAATGGCAGATGGTAGAGTACCACGTGCCTGATGTTGGGGATGTCTATGCCCTCGCCGAACGCAGAAGTGGCAACAAGGGTTAAAAGCGCGTTCGTCCGGAAAAGCTCCTCGATGCGCCTGCGCTCCTTCGGCGTAAGCCCCACGTTGTAGAAGCCTATGAGCATGGACAACTGTGGGACACGTTTGCGCAAAACACGTGCCAAAGCAATCGATTGCTCCCGGGAGTTTACATAGATGAGAGTTTTCTCTCCGCGGGCAACCAAGTTGGCAAGATAATCATCGCGGTTCTTCATATTACGCTGATCGACAATATGCAAATTGTCGCGTGGGGTTTCATCAACCACGAGATCGTCTATCGGCAAAAGCGAGCGCATATCCTCAGCGATTTCCTTATTCGCTGCGGACGTCAAGGCGAGTACCGTCGGATGACCGAGCAAATCGATTCCTTGTCGCAATCTCGAATACGCCCTACGATGCTCGGCTCGCGCCTCTCCGATGCGGTGTGCACCGTCAATGGCGACGAAACCGATACGTTTCGATGCTGCGAAATGCGCTGCGTGGCACAGGAAGAACTCTGGCGTGGTCAAGATGATGTCGAGCTTGCCGGTTTCCAGGTCTTTGAAGATGCGCTGGCGCTCGTCGGCTTTCGTTTCGCCGGTAAGCTTTGCCGAAGCGATGCCGAATTGCGTCAATGCCGCATTGCAGTGAAACGCTTGGTCGACGGCAAGGGCGCGCAGCGGGAATATGATGATGCTCGCCTTACCGCGTTTGAGGGCTTCGAACGTGGCATGTACTTGATAGATGAGCGCCTTGCCACAGCCCACTGCCATGATGGAAAGCACTGAACGGCCATGACGCAGATTGCTGAGAACCGCACGTTGGTAATCGTGCAAGGGACAATCGCCGATCAGCGCACGGATAATCGCTTGCTCGAGTTGCTCGGGATTTTGCGACGCACGCTCCTCCCATGTGCGGCGATTCTGCGCAAGCGCCTGGCGATCGGTTTCCGTATCCGTCTCATCCGTGCATAGGTCATCTTCACACGCAGCATAGAGATCGGCAACGAAGGTCTTGTCTTGTTCGCTCAAACACGCCTCAAGCGCCTGACATGCTCGAGCGGGAACGAATGACTTTATCATCGCCTTCACCGATTGACGACCGCGCCATTCATCGATTTGCGCATGGAAAGCAACGTTGACGACGCTGTCGTTGACAAGCAAATCCGCGATATCAGGACAATGGAACATGATGCCCGCAACCGATGCACGCCCATTGGATAACATGCACGAAAGATGGTTCTTATCCGCACCCACAGCGCGCACGTTCGCCAACGTGACATCACGCGCCAAGAAGCAAGGTATCGGATTCTGCTGACCGAATGGAGCGAGTTTATCGAGCTGTCGGACATTCTCAAGCGTCAATTCGGATAAATCGACGCAGGTGTCAATCTGCACGAGCGGATGGAAGGCTTCTGCAGGCAACGAATCCATATATGCGCAGATGCGCTCAGTGAATTCGGGAAGCTTTGAGACGGGCAGTGTTACGCCGACCGCTGCTTCATGCCCGCCGAAACGCGTCAGCAAATCGGAAACGCTTTCAACTGCCTTGAATAAGTTGACTTGACCGACGCTTCGGCCAGAACCGCGTGCCTGATCGCCTTCGATGGAGAACAGCAAAGCTGGAACGCCGTATTTGCCCACGAGACGAGAGGCGACGATGCCTTTGACACCTTCATGCCAACCCTCGCCCGCGACGACGAGCACACGTTGCCCCACGTAAATCTGGTCTGCTTGCGCTTGGGCGATTTCCGAAAGCTCCAATTCGATTCTACGGCGCTTATCGTTCATTTCCTCAAGCTGCGCTGCAAGGTCATTTGCGCTGTCGAAATCGTCGGCAAGCAGCAAATCGAGCGCTAATTGAGCATCGCCCATGCGCCCGGCGGCATTGAGCCTCGGGATAAGCGAGAAACTCAGGTTGTTCGCGGAGACGGGCTTATCGGATGCGCCGGCAACGCCAAGCAGCGCGGCTAAGCACGGACGTGGCCGTGCGTTGATGCGTGCAACGCCATCGGCAACCAACGCGCGATTCTCCCCAAGCATCGGCATCAAATCGGCGATGGTGCCCAAAGCCGCGAAATCCGTCAGCTCACGCCATGCGTATGGTTTACCGAACCGCATGCCCAATACCTGAACGAGCTTGAGCGCAACGCCAACACCGGCGAGGATGGCGCTTTCGCACGAGGCATCGAGCTTTGGATCGGCGACGGGAATGCCTTCGGGAACCAGAGAGCCCGGTTCATGGTGATCGGTGACGAGAAGCTCGATTCCCTCTTGCGCGATCACCTCTGCAGCAACCTTGCTGGAGATACCGCAATCGACGGTAACGATAAGCTCGGGTGCGCACTCGGCGCTCATCAAGCGTTCGAATGCCTCCTTGGTTATGCCGTAACCCTCCTCGAAACGGCGCGGAATGAACGGGATGACCGCAGCCCCGAACAAGCGCAGACCACGCGTGAGCACGGTCGTTGCAGAAATGCCATCGAGATCGAAATCTCCGAACACTGCGATGCGCTTGCCTGCCTTAATAGCAGCCTCAAGAGCATCGGCAACATCTTTCAAGCCGGGAATGGTATTGGGATCAAGCCAATCCTTTTCAAGGGAGGGCGAAAGGAAACGTTGTACGTCCTCAGGTGTTTCGATACCGCGTGCGGCCAATGTTGCTGCCATGAAGTGAGGCAGATCCAGTTCGCGCATCAATGTTTGCACGACATCTTGATCTGCAACTCGTACGTTGAATTGCGTAGACATGATGTGACGTTCCTAGCAAGCTCATTCGTATCTTTCGCCTGCTATTTTGCCACAAATGGCTGCCGATGTCACATTTTTACGCGCATGTGATGTCCGCGAATCGAATCGGTACGATGCGCCCCAAATCCTCGACGCTCATTTGAACCTGATAGCCTATCCGCCCTGCGCTGAAGCAGATGGTGTCGTACAGCTCGGCCGTTTCATCGACGACCGTGACGAACTGCTTCTTCATGCCGATTGGCGAGCAACCTCCATGGATGTAGCCCGTCAAACCGAGCAGTTCCTTGCTCTTGATCATGTGGATGGACTTCTCGCCCACTGCGTCGGCTGCTTTCTTCAGATCGAGTTCGCAGCTGACTGGCACGACGAACACATAATGCTCTCCAGTATGCCCAACGGTGACGAGCGTCTTGAACACCTGATCGGGGTCTTGTCCGAGTACCTCGGCGACTTCGAGCCCGCTCACCACGCCAGTTTCGATGTAGCAGTACGATTCGTACGCGACCCCCGCTTGATCGAGTATGCGCATAACTTGGGTTTTTTCGAGTTGCTTCTTCATCAGCATCCGCTTCGAGCGCTGCGTCTGAATTGGCGGCGGCGCAGATAGCTTCCCGGTTCCACATCGCTCGTCACACGGAAGCGATACAACCCGGTTTCGTTCGCGCGATTCGCAACCGCCGCTGCTTGCGCGACAGCCGGCATTCCATCATCGGTCGCTTCACCAAGCCATGCAAGGTCCTTGACCGTCACGCCAAACGGTGGAACCTTCGGCGTGAGCACTTCAAGCTCATCCCCTTCGCTGAATCGATTGCGGCAGCGCACCGTGAGCTCATAGGTCTGCTCGTCAACCTGCTTTGTTTCGAGCACGTCGGCAACATGCAGACAGGTCTGCTCGTAACCGTCGTAATCAGGCGCTTGCGGAGCCATGCCGAAGTAGAAACCCGTGCCGTACGGACGATGCGAAATCGTCAGGAGCTCCTCGGCAAATGCCGCAGGATCCGCACCATCGAGCACCTGGCGATACGCATTGACCACCGTTGCCACATAGAACGCCTTCTTGTTGCGGCCTTCGATTTTGAGCGAATCCACACCGATCTCGGCAAGCTCATGCACATGGGCGAGCATGTTCAGATCCTTGGCATTCATGATGAAGCTGCCATACGAATCTTGTTCGAGTTCGAAAAACTCGCCAGGACGTTTTTCCTCTTCCAAAAGAAGCGGCGTGTACGCTCCGGGAAGCCCGCATGCATCATGAGGCGATTCCCCATCAGGCTCTGACGCGGGAGCGAACGCCTGATAGTTCCATCGGCACGGCTGCGTGCAATGACCCCGATTGCCCGAGCGACCTGTCAGATACGAGCTGATCAAGCACCGTCCGGAAACTGCCATGCACATGGCACCATGTACGAACGCTTCGAGTTCCAGATCATCGGGAAGCTCCTGACGCAATGCGGATATCTGATCAAGCGACAACTCGCGGGCAAGCACGATGCGCGAAGCACCCAAATCCTGCCAAACCCGTGCTGCCTCGGCATTGGCGACGCTCGCTTGCGTGCTGACATGTAGAGCGATATTCGGCGCGTATTTTCGCGCGAGCGCGGCAGCACCCAAATCACCGATGATGAGTGCATCAACGCCCAACGCATCGAGCGCCTCGTAGTATTCCGGCAATTGAGCGATATCGGAATCGTACATCAGGATATTGCAGGTCACATGCACGTCAACGCCTGCTTCGTGCGCATACCGCACTGCACAGGCTAGCTCGTCCATTGTGAAATTGATCGCGCGTTGGCGCATACCGAAGCGGTCGGTTGCAAGATATACCGCATCCGCACCGAAGCGGACCGCAGCCTTCAGCTGCTCCATACCGCCAGCAGGAGCAAGGAGCTCGGGAATCTTTACGTTATCGGATGTCACCGCGTTACACCACGCGAGGACCTTGCGCAGTGTCCTCGATTTTCAAGCCAAGCGCCGCTAGACCGTCGCGGATGCCATCGGCAGTACCCCAGTCCTTTGCAGCGCGTGCGGCAGTACGGGCTTCAAGCAATGCATTCACGGCATCAGAAGTGCTCGATCCCTCGAATCCTGCGAACTGCGCGGCAAGCTCGAGGACCTCAGCGGGATATGCATCGCCATCGTCTTCGGCAGCCGTGACATCGATGCCGAGCGTTTCCATAAGTTCGACGATGGTTCCGCGCACAGCCTCAAGCGCAGCTTGGCCAGCCTGCGTTGCACTCTTGTCTCCGATTTCAGCATTCGCGGTATTGACCAAGGTGAAGATCGCACCAATCGCCTCAGGTGCATTGAAGTCGTCATCCATCGCCTCGATGAATGCATCGCGTGCAGCCGTCGCTGCGCAGATGAGCTTCTGAGAATCGAGCACCGCCTCGCCTGCCGCCGCATTCGCAATCTGCCAATCGATATTGCGTACCGCGTTCTCAATGCGCGTCAACGCCGCATCGGCTTCCGCAAGGCGCGCATCGCCGAACACGAGCGGACTACGATAGTGCGTCTGCAGCGTGAGCATGCGCAGAGCCTCGGGGCGTACGATTTCGAGCGCCTCGTGCAAAAGCAGGAAGTTGTTGAGTGATTTGCTCATCTTCTCGGCTTCGCCTGTTTGCGCATTGGCAATTTGGAGCATGCCGGAATGGATCCAGTGGTTCGCGAACGTGCATCCGTACGCGGCCTCAGACTGGGCGCGCTCGTTCTCGTGATGCGGGAACACCAGATCAGAGCCTCCACCGTGAATGTCAAAAGGCAGACCAAGGTACTTATGCGACATTGCGGAGCACTCGATGTGCCAACCTGGACGACCCTTACCCCACGGAGAGTCCCAGCTCGGTTCGCCCGGCTTCGCTGCTTTCCATAATGCGAAATCCAGCTCATTGCGCTTGCGCTCATCGAGACCTTGCCCATCGGCGCGCAGCTCGCGATGCCCGCTTTCCATCTCATCGACGTTGCGCCCGCTTAGCGCGCCGTAATCGTCATAAGAGCGCACGGCGAAGTACACATCGCCTTCCGCCTCGTACGCATGCCCACGATCGATGAGCGTTTGGACGAGTTCGATCATCGTTTCGATTTCCTCGGTTGCCTTCGGACGGATATCGGGATCGAGCACGCCAGCTGCATGCATGTCCTCGATGAACGCCTGCGTGTATTCTTCGGCAACTTCGGCGGCGCTGCGCCCCTCGGTGTTCGCGCGGTTGATGATCTTGTCATCGACGTCGGTCACGTTCTGAACGAAGGTGACATCGTAGCCACGCCACAGCAGATAGCGGCGAATCGTGTCAAATGCGATGAATGTGCGCGCATTGCCGATATGGATGCGGTTATATACCGTCGGTCCGCATACGTACATGCCCACATGGCCTTCCGTGAGCGGAACGAATTCAACTTTTTTGCGAAGCTTCGTATCGTAGAGCTTGAGCATTGATGACTCCTTTTTCTTGGCGGCCTACCTCGCACGCATCATGTGAATCGCATTCGCGTGCAAACACGCTGTCAGCACGTCAATCGCAGTTTCTTTGCAACTGTATCAGGATAGCAGAAACGGCGCGCATACGGCGCGTTCATACGATGGACGCGATAGCTTTACCTACATCGGGAAAGAAGGCAGACCGCTGTGGCCGAAATGCCCTCTTCGCGCCCTTCAAAACCAAGATGCTCGGTCGTGGTCGCCTTCACGCCCACGTTCTCGACTGGAATGCCCATCGCTTTCGCAAGGTTCTCGCGCATCTGATCTCGAAATGGGCTGAGCTTTGGCGCTTGTGCTGCGATGACGCTATCGACATCGACGATTTCGAAGCCCTGCTCGCGCACGAATGCGGCAACCTGTGCGAGCAAATCGAGTGAATTCGCATCCTTGTAAGCAGGATCGGTGTCAGGGAACAGCTTGCCGATATCGCCTCCGCGCACGCCACCGAGCAACGCATCGGCAATGGCGTGTGCGAGAACATCGGCGTCCGAATGACCGAGAAGACCACGTGTATGCGGGATATCGACACCGCCTAAAATCAGCTTGCGTCCCTCCGCGAACGCATGCACGTCATATCCCTGACCGATTCTCATCGTGCGATCCATGCCCGTCATCCTTGCATCCTCTGCTTGATAAGGCTGGCGAGCATCGGATAATCCTCCGGCACGGTCAACTTGATATTGTCGCGCTTGCCCTCGACAACGATGACGTTGCCGCCGAGCCTCTCGATGAGCGACGAGTCGTCCGTCCCAACGAATCCATCTGAGAGCGCGGAGGCATGTGCTCGGCGATAAATGCCTGCACGGAACACCTGCGGCGTCTGCGCATTCCAGAAAACGCGGCGATCGGGAGTTCCGACGATGACGCCGTTCTCGACGATCTTGAGCGTATCGACAGTTGGATGTGCAACGACCACGCCATCGCAATCGATGTTGCCTTTGATCATATTGATGGTATGTTCGATGAACTCGGGAGACACAAGCGGTCGCGCGCCATCATGCATAACCACGAACTCGTATTCCTCGGGAACATACTCCAAGCCGGAAAATGCCGACTCTTGGCGACTTGCCCCTGATGGAGCAAGCACGATCGGCGTCACGAACGGGAACGGATCGATTGCTTCATGCAGGTATTCGGTCATACGCTCCTCAGGGCACACGACAACGATCAACCCGATATCGGCGACTGCATCGAAAGCTTCTGCGGACCACGTCAGCACAGGCTTTCCCTCGATCTTGACCAACTGCTTGCCACTTGGATTGCCGAAACGCTCTCCCGAACCTCCCGCCAATATGATGGCTGCAGTTTGGGGATTGTCGCTTACCACTCCCTGCAGGCTGAACGCTGGCGCAACGAGCTCATCGAAATCGTTGTCGTTGAACAGCAGCTTCGGTTCTTCAATCACTGCTGGTGAATACCCTTGTTTCGAAGACGAGCTCATTCTTTCTCCTGTTGCCTGTAGTTCATTTCCCAACGTGATGTGTTAGTCGCTTGCTCCCGCAGCATCACCGCCGCCTGCTCTGCCAGACGAACCCGCATGGTCCAAATCGAAATTCGTAAGCAGCAATTCGGCTTCCCTGGCAATGGTATCACGTTTCCGCGGCTGCGGGATGACACCGCTGCCCTGTTCAAACGTAAGCGCACCGTCTTTGTAATCGACTTCGATGACCGAACCTTCCGCCCAGCGTCCTCCCAGAATCTGCTCCGACAGCGGATCCTCTATCAAACGTTGGATTGCACGACGCAGCGGACGCGCACCGAATGCCGCATCCGTGCCTTCCTTCGCAATGTACTTGCAAGCCTCATCGGTCATATTGATAGTCATGTTCTGCGCAATCAGACGTTCGCGCAAGTCGGCAATCATCAGCTTGACGATTTCGATGATCTGCTCCTCGGTCAACGACTTGAAGACGATGATCTCGTCGATGCGGTTGAGGAACTCGGGGCGGAACAGCTTCTTGACCTCGCTCATGACGCGGCTTTTGATCTCGGCGTCGCTCAAACCCCGCTTCTCGCCACCACCGCCGAATCCGAGCGGCGTGGTTTCGGAAATCTCCCGTGCGCCGACATTGCTCGTCATGATGATGATGGTGTTGCGGAAATCAACGGTACGTCCCTGAGCGTCGGTCAGACGACCTTCTTCAAGGATTTGCAACAAGATGTTGAACACATCCGGATGCGCTTTCTCGATCTCATCGAAAAGCACGACTGAATACGGACGCTGGCGCACTGCCTTGGTCAGCTGGCCACCTTCGTCGAATCCCACGTAACCAGGAGGCGAACCAACGAGACGCGACACCGAATGCTTCTCCATGTACTCTGACATGTCAAGCGAGATGAGGGCATCTTCGGTATTGAAAAGGAACTCGGCAAGCGCCTTGGAGAGCTCTGTTTTGCCAACGCCGGACGGACCGAGGAAAATGAACGAGCCAGCGGGACGACGCGGATCCTTCAGACCGCTACGTGAACGGCGGATGGCCTTCGACAAGGCGCTGACCGCCTCTGTCTGCCCCACGACACGCTCGTGCAGAACGCTTTCCATGCGCAAGAGCTTCTCGGTTTCCGCTTCAGTCAAGCTGGAAACAGGCACACCCGTCGACATCGAGACGACATCGGCGATATCCTCGACCGTAACCTGCTGCACGCTCTGTTGGGCGGTCTGCTCCCAGTCCTTTTGAGCCTGCTCGCGCTTTTCGCGCAAGGAAACTTCTTCGTCCCTCAGTTTTGCTGCCCGTTCGAAATCCTGCGCAGCGATGGCAGCATCCTTCTCATTGCGAAGCGTACGAAGCGCGTCGTCGAGCTCACGGACCTCCTTGGGCAGCGTCATATTACGGATGCGCATGCGAGCGCCCGCCTCGTCAAGCAGATCGATCGCCTTGTCTGGCAGGAATCTATCCTGGATGTATCGATTTGACAGCGATACCGCAGCCTGCAGGGCCTCATCGGAGAAATGCACCTGATGATGAGCCTCGTATTTATCTCGCAGGCCTTCCATGATGCGAAGCGTCTGCTCCTCGTTCGGCTCGTTCACCGTAAGAGGCTGGAAACGACGCTCGAGGGCAGAATCCTTCTCGAGGTGTTTGCGATACTCCTCGAGGGTCGTCGCACCGATAACCTGGATCTCGCCACGAGACAGCGGCGGTTTGAGAATGGCCGCTGCATCGATGGAGCCTTCAGCTGAGCCTGCACCGATCAAGGTATGCATCTCATCGATGAACAGAATGACGTCACCCGCTTCGATGACTTCCTTCAAGCAACGCTTGAGACGATCCTCGAACTCGCCACGATACTTGCTGCCGGCAACCAAGGCGGATACATCAAGGGTGATCAAACGCTTGCCACGCAAGATGTCAGGCACCTGGTTTGAGACGATGAGCTGGGCAAGCCCTTCGATGACGGCAGTCTTGCCGACACCAGGTTCGCCGATAAGCAAAGGATTGTTCTTTTGGCGACGGGCAAGGATCTGCATGACGCGCTCGATCTCGCTCGCGCGGCCGATGACTGGGTCAAGCTTGCCATCACGCGCCTTCTGCGTGAGATCGGTGCCATATTCCTTGAGCATGCTATCGGAATTCGAATCCCCGCCAAATACATTCTGGCCTGCGTAGACGGGACTTTGCCCAACAAGATCGTTCATCGCGGCGCGCACATCGTCGGTCGTCTTGCCCAAGCGCTTGAGGATCTCGATAGCCGTGCCCTCCCCTTCGCGTACGATGCCCAGGAGCAAATGCTCGGTTGAGATGTAGCTCTGCCCCATCTGCATGGCCTCGCGCAGCGAGTTCTCCAACACGCGCTTCACGCGCGGTGTGAAATTCAGATGTCCGGACACATCCGTCGACTCATCGATGTTGACGACTTGGTGAATGGTCCTGATTACGTCGTCATAGTGAATCGACAGGCGATCGAGCGCTTGCGCTGCCAAACCTTCCTTCTCTTGGATAAGACCAAGGAGGATATGCTCGGTTCCCACATATGGTTGATGAAGAGCACGTGCCTCATCTTGTGCGAGCACGAGCACCTTGCGCGCTTTGTCAGTGAATTTCTCGAATGCCATTGTTCTCTCTTTCCTGCGAAGCAGCGAAAAACGCACACTGAAATCGCTGCTTATCCTATTGTTCGCAGCCTATATTAGCACTCTTAGCCTTCGAGTGCCAAAAAGTCATCATACGGCTATGCATTCAACAGAAAAGCTTTATAACCTTTGAATGCTTCGTAAATGTCAGCCTTCGACGTTACCTCCCACGGAGCATGCATGCTCAAAACCGCAACGCCGCTGTCGATGACATCCATGCCGTATTTTGCAGGGATGTATGCGATGGTACCGCCGCCGCCCGCATCAACCTTACCCAGCTCGGCCGTCTGGAAATGCACTCCCGCATCATCCATGATGCCGCGAACGCGAGCGACGTATTCGGCACGAGCATCGTTGCTGCCGCTCTTCCCTCGAGCACCTGTATATTTGTTGAAGACGAGACCACGACCCAGATATGCCGCGTTCTTCGTCTCGAACACGCTGGCATACGAAGGGTCGAAACCTGCGGACACATCCGAGGAGAGCATGCTCGAGGCAGCTAACGCCCGATGCACGTTCAACGCGCCACCTTCGCCGGCAAGCTCCATGATCTCGGCAATCGTATCCTCGAAGAATAGCGAAGCCATTCCCGTAGCGCCAACGCTTCCGATTTCCTCCTTGTCGACAAGGATGCACACGGTGGTCTTCTTCGGCGCTTCGACATCGAGCTGCGCCGCAAATGAGGTGTATGCGCAAACGCGATCGTCTTGCCCGTAACCAATCACCATGCTTCGGTCGAAGCCCAAATCGCGCGCTTTACCTGCAGGAACGACCTCGAGCTCGGCAGAGAGGAAATCTTCCTCCTCGATACCGTATTTTTCTTTCAGGATGCTAAGCACTTGCTCGCGAACAGGCTCCTTGCAATCATCGTCGGCACCGAGAAGCGGCTGGCTGCCTGCCAGCACGTCGAGCGCCTCGCCCTCGACAACTTCCGAGCCTTTCTTCTCGAGCTGGGTTTTCCCTAAATGGATGAGCAAGTCAGTCACGCAGAAGACCGGGTCATCCACCTGGTCGCCGATAGCGACTTGCACGACCGTTCCATCCTTCTTAGCAACAACGCCATGCAACGCAAGCGGGATGGTCACCCATTGATAATGCTTGATGCCGCCGTAATAATGCGTGTCAAGCAGCACGAGGCCATTGCTCTCGTACAAAGGATTCTGCTTCAGGTCGAGTCGTGGCGAATCAATATGCGCACCTAAGATGTTGAAGCCGTTCACCATGGGCTCTTCGCCGATGTGAACGAGCATGAGCGTCTTGCCATGCTTGCTCGCCCATACCGCGCTGCCTGGCTGAAGCGCTTGCCCTTCCTCGATGACAAGTTCAAGCGGCACGTAGCCACACGATTCGGCAAGTTTTGTCATCGTGTCAACGCACTCGCGCTCTGTCTTATTGGACGAGATGAATGCCTTGTAATCGTCGCAGAGGTTGTCTATTCTGCCCATGTCCTGCTCGGAATACGTTTTCCATGCGTTCGCACGTTCCATGCCCCTTATCCTTTCGAAAGCGCTGTTCGTAAGCGATGAATTAATGGTTGTCGAAGCCCATTATAGGGGTTTACCTATTCCATTCCATCACGATATCCCCAAGGAGCGTCTCGATCCATGCGCGGGAGATGATACCGTCTTCGATATCGATATGCGCCACGCTCCTTTGATAGCCGCTACGCGGTCGGCTGGCAGACCCTGGGCATAAAAGCAAGTCCGACGGCCTTGCTTCAACACCGGTCACTAACTTGGGAGCGTGCGTATGTCCATGAATGCGCACATGGGGAATGGGCATGCCGGCATGTAACGCGCTTCGTGACCCCAGCCCAAGGCGGACATCCTGAGGATAATGCGCTACGCAGAACCGCACGCCTTCGATGTCCGGCCTGATGATGCGTCCGACATCTTCGCCGTATTCGTCGAAATCGTTGTTGCCCAAAACGGCATATACGGGTGCAAGGGTTTCAAGTTCGCGAAGAATCGCAGGATCCCCGATATCGCCCGCATGGATGATATAGTCGCTATCCGCCAAGGCAGCGTAAGCGGCATCAGCCAGACGGCCATGCGTATCGGAAATCACACCAACTCTGGTCATAGCTTTTCTTCCATAGCCGCGCCCGCTTTCGCGCAGAGATTGCAAACGGATTGAACCCTATCGGTTGATAACCTTGATCTGCAAGCTCTCCATAACATCAAGCGCAGCCTCATTCGCCTTCGGGTCATTCGATGCGGTGCATAGAGCATCCACGATGATGGGCACCTCGGGGCATGCCGTTTTCGCGATCACGCATTCGGAAATCACGCAGATGTTAGAAAGCAGGCCGACCAATTCGATGCATTCGAACGGCTGCTTGTCCATGTCATCGGCAAGCTTGTTGACCTCACGTAGCCAGTCGAACAGATCAGAGGAGCCGAAGGTTCCCTTGAGAAACATCTTATCGACGTTTTCGCGGAACAGATGACGAATCGAATCGTCGAGTTTTTGGCCCTCTGATCCTTTAATGCAATGTGGAACGGGCAGATTGCGGCCTTCCTGCGTTTCGAGATAGCCGGCTCCATGAGTATCGATTGTATATATGATCTTATCGCCACGATCTTGGTACTCCATGATCTTCGCAGCGATTCTCTCACGCAATGGCAGCGCTCCGGGAAACCCGAGGGCGCCATCGACGAAATCCTTTTGAAAATCAACGACGATCAGTAATCGCTTCATGATTCTTCTTTCTCCCACATCGTCTTGTTTCGATTCCTCACAAACGATAGGGCGAAGCATAGCACTTTTGCATCGCATATGCATCTGATATTTGCCACACATCGATCACATTTGCAGAACAGATGCCGAAGGTTTGTTGCAGCCCCGTTACATGATAGTTAAGACCGCATTAACCTGATGAGCACGAAACGAACTCGCAACCTACCCGCCCGAAAATCAATGACGTTTTAAAGGCGTCGGCAGTTTTCCGATGAAAGGTTGGGTGATTCCCTTGTACGACACAGGATCGACGGCGTTCATGATCATCTGCACGATGCTCGTGCTGCTCATGACGCCGGGTCTCGCATTCTTCTATGGTGGTTTGTCGAGACGCAAGAACGTCATCAACACCATGATCATGGTTATGAGCATCATCGCCGTCGTAGGCGTGATGTGGATTATCTGCGGCTGGTCGTTCGCTTATGGCGGCGACGGCTCGTTCTCATTCTTCGGTGGATTCGACCAGTTAGGTTGCCTCCCGGCAGTAAGCGACATGCTTTCCGATGCCGCGAACATCCCTGACGATGCAACCTATCCGGCAATCATCGACATTGGATTCCAAATGGCATTCTGCATGATCACCTGCGCCATCATCACGGGCGCAGTCGCTGGTCGTATGAAATACGGAGCGATGCTCCTCTTCATCGCACTTTGGGTGCCCCTCGTCTACTCACCGCTTGCGCATATGGTATGGGGTGGCGAAGGATCGCTCATCGGCGATGTGATCGGCGCGCTCGACTTCGCAGGTGGCGACGTCGTTCACATCAGCTCGGGCGTAACAGGCCTCGTGCTCTGCATACTGCTCGGAGGACGTCGTGGTTTCGGCCTCATGAGCTATCGTGCGCATAACGTCCCTTTCGTCGCGCTCGGTGCTGCTCTTCTTTGGTTCGGTTGGTTCGGCTTCAACGCCGGCTCGCAATTCGCAGCCGACGGCACCGCCGCGCTCGCCCTGCTCAACACCGTCGCGGCTTCTGCTGCTGGCATGTTCGCATGGATTTGCGTAGAGCGCATACGCGTGCGCAAGCCAACGCTCGTCGGCGCATGCACGGGCCTCGTAGCCGGCCTCGTCGGCATCACGCCTGCCGCTGGCTTCGTCGAGCCATGGGCAGCGATCGTCATCGGCCTCGTTACCGCACCCTGCTGCTTCTTCGCAATCAGCGTTGCGAAACGTAAAATCGGTTATGACGATGCACTCGACGCATTCGGCTGCCATTCGGTCGGCGGTGTTGTGGGCGGTCTGCTCACTGGCATCTTCTGCGTCCCCGAGCTTTCGTGGACCGACTTCGGCGGACTTCTGTATACAGGCGATCCGTCACTTTTAATTAGCCAATTCTTGGGCATCCTTGTGACACTCGCATTCGTTATCGTGCTCGGTCTGGTAATCGGCCTCATTGTTAAGGCGATTTATACCGGTTCGCTGCGCGTGAGCGAAGCCGATGAGGCACGGGGTCTCGACGTTGCCGCGCATGGCGAAAGCGCCTACCCGGCATACCTGGGACTCGACTAACGCACTTGGATTGCCATAACATAACGATATGTTGTAAGGAGCATGTATGAAAAGAATAAGCGCCATCGTGCGCCCTGAGAAACTCGAACCGTTGAAGGAAGCGCTGTTTGCCGCAAACGTTTCCGGCATGACCATCACCCAAGTGATGGGTTGCGGCAACCAACATGGCTGGTCGGAATACTTCCGTGGTACCGAGGTTTTGCTGAACATGATTCCCAAGGTGAAATTCGAACTCATCGTGGCCGATGATACCGTTGACGGAATCGTTGAGCTCATCTGCGACACCGCGAAAACTGGCGAGGTCGGAGACGGCAAGATATTCATCAGCCCCGTCGAGGAAGTTGTGCGCATCCGCACGCACGAACACGGCGAAGCAGCGATATAAACTTGGGATCGGCATTCATTCGGTCAACCCTAAGATAAGGAGCATATGGGAATCAGATTCGACATCGCTCGACTGGCTGGTGCAGGATCCACATGGGCGCTCAAGAACGTTTTTGGGCGCCCTGCAGGTAACTTCCCCGGCAAAATCGGCCTGTATGCAGACCCCATGCTCATAGCCGATTTGCGGGAGCGTCTTGGCGAGGGTTCGATCGTCATCGTCGGAACGAATGGCAAGACAACCGTTTCTAATCTCTTGGCCGATACGCTCGAAGCCGATGGCAAGACAGTCGTCTGCAACCGAACCGGCGCCAATCTCGACTCTGGCATCGCCACGGCGCTCTTGCGAACAAAAAGCGCCGATTGGGGCGTGCTCGAGTGCGACGAGCTATGGCTTGCGCACGTGCTTCCACAGCTATTGCCTGATTACGTCGTGCTGTTGAATCTCTTCCGCGACCAGCTTGATCGCTCAGGCGAGATTGACCATGTGCAGGCCTCGATTACGCAGGCTCTTCAGTCGAGCCCCCAAACAACGCTCATCTACAACGCTGATGATCCTCTGTGCCAAGCAGTTGCCGATGCCGTCGAAAACGCATGCATCCCGTTCGGCATCGAGCAGAATCTCGAACTCGAGCAGAATACCGTGGCGGACGCGAGCATGTGCCAGCAGTGCGACTCGATACTCGAATACGAATGGCGCCAATACGGACAACTCGGATCGTATCGGTGCCCTTCGTGCGGATTCCACCGTATGCGTCCTGCTTTCGCTGCGAACGATCTTATTTCGTCAGCAGAGGGAATCTCGCTTGTCGTACAGCATGAAGGCGAACAGACCCGAATCACCACCCCATTCACGGGAATATACATGGCATATAACGTGCTTGCCGTATGCACGGCAGCCGCATGCGCAGGAACCCCGATTGCGCGCGTCAACGATGCGCTGCTCACATTCGACCCGCACAACGGACGCTTGCAGCATTATCAAATCGATGGGCGGAATGTTCTTTTGAATCTTGCGAAGAACCCGACTGGATTCAACCAGAACCTTCGAATCATCATGGAGGAGCCCGGTCCGAAAGCAGTGGCATTCTTCATAAACGATAAAGAAGCTGATGGTCACGATGTATCGTGGCTATGGGACATCGATTTCCAAGAGCTCGCACAGGAAGACGACTTGGTTGCGTTCGCCGGCGGCATACGCTCTCACGATATGCAGGTACGTTTGAAATATGCGGGCATCGATGCCCAGCTGGTCGATGATGCGGTAGATTTCCTCGCAAAAGCCCAAGCGGTTTCACCGAATGCGAGTTTCTTCCTCATCGCAAACTACACAGCACTTCCCCACGTGAAAGAACAGCTCGATAAACTCTCGCATCTTCCCGAACCTGCACCGGCGTCATTTACTGAGGCGCATACGGAAGCAGACGCTGTGCTAGATGGCCAAGTTAAAGCGCAAAACACGAAACTCACCATCGTGCACATGTACCCCGAACTACTGAACCTCTATGGCGATGGCGGCAACGTCATCGTGCTTGAGAAACGTGCGCGTGCTCGCGGAATCGAGGTGGATGTCGTGCGTGTGGAGCACGGGCAAAAGGCAGATCTCACAACAGCCGATATCGTGTTCCTCGGCGGCGGTCCCGACCGAGAGCAACATCTCGCTTCCATCGACCTTCTTGCTCAGACCGAAGACTTCCGCCGCTACGTGGAAGACGATGGGGTTTTACTTGCAATCTGCGGAGGCTATCAGATGCTCGGACGGGAATGGCTGCTCGGCGATGAGAAGGTTCCCGGATTAGGACTTGCGAACATCGTGACGAAACGTGCAGAAGGCGGATCGCACAATCGCCTCGTCGGCAACATTGCATTGAATAGCCCGTTAGCGAGCTTGCCGGTCATCGGTTACGAGAACCACGCGGGCCGCACCTTCTTGGGAGATGATTGCCAAGCGTTCGGTGCGGTCATCGGCCATCACGGCAAGGGCAATAATGATAGAGACGCAGCTGATGGCGTGCGTTTTCGCAATATCGTAGGCACATATCTGCATGGGCCTTTGCTTGCAAAGAACCCTGAAATCGCCGATTGGCTAATCGAACGCGCACTAGAGCGCAAGGCAAAGAAGGCCGGATTCCCCGCACAAACTCTCGCACCACTCGACGATTCGATCGAACGAGCGGCTAATCACTTCATGTGCACCATGTTGAACGTGCACGCTTAACGATTATTCCACCGTCACCGATTTCGCAAGATTACGCGGCTGGTCGATGTCGCATCCGCGAATCACGGCAATCGAACGCGCTAGAAGCTGCAATGGAACGCTCGCCGTGATGGCCGAAAGAGCATCGCGAACCTTCGGGATGTAAATCACATGGTCGGCATGATTCGCGATTTCCTTATCGCCTTCAGTGGCGATGGCAACAACAAGGGCACCACGCGCCTTCGCTTCCTGCACATTCGAGATGACCTTGTCATACACCGGGCTTTGCGTGGCAATCGCGATAACGGGAAAACCCTCATCGATAAGCGCGATGGGACCATGCTTCATCTCGCCCGCCGCATACGCTTCCGCATGCAGATAGCTTATCTCTTTAAGCTTCAGTGCGCCTTCTTTCGCGATAGCCGCCCCCATTCCGCGTCCGACGAACAGCGCGCTTGTCGCATCAACACATGCTCGAGCAGCTTCGTCAATGGCGGATGTGTCCGCAAGGATGCGCTCGACCTGCTCTGCCGTATCACCGAGTTCGCGGAAGATGAGGCGAATCTGGTTCATGCGCATCTTGCCCTTCGCCTGCGCCAAAAGAAGCGCCAGGAGCGAAAGGCTTACCAATTGACCGAGGAAGGATTTCGTGGATGCTACAGCGATCTCCTTATTCGCCTTCGTGTAGATGACGCCATCGGATTCGCGCGCAACTGGGCTTCCCAGCACGTTCGTGATGCCGAACACGCGCGCGCCCTTTATGCGCGCATCGCGGATGGCAGCGAGCGTATCGGCTGTTTCGCCTGACTGCGACACCGCGACGACAAGCGTCGTCGGCGTGATGATCGGGTTGCGATAGCGGAATTCGCTTGCAACCTCGACCTCGGTGGGAATCCGTGCCCAGCCCTCAATCTGCTCCTTGGCGATGAGGCCGGCATGGTAGCTCGTTCCGCACGCGATGATGTAAACACGATCGATGAGGTTGAGCTCCTCCGCCGTCATGTCGAGTTCATCGATTTCGAGATGGCCAGCAACCAAACGTCCCTTGAGCGTATCGCGGATGACGCGTGGCTGCTCGTGGATCTCTTTCAGCATGAAATCGGGATAGCCACCCTTTTCGGCGACATCCATGTCCCAAGAAATATGCGTGGTCTCCTCTGTAACCGACTTGCCATATCCGTCGAAGAACGCGATATCGTCGCACGTCAGTCGAGCCAAATGCCCGTCTTTCAAGAATACGACATCGCGTGTTGCACCGATGACGGCGATGGCATCGGATGCGACATATGCGCCGTCGCTTCCCTTGCCCACGATAATCGGCATATCCTTGCATGTGGTCACGATGACTCCAGGCTCTTTTGAGCTCATCACCGCAAGACCATACGAACCCACCAAGCGCATGCTCGCAAGGCGTACGGCTTCGAGCAAGCCAGATGCTTCGGAAGTGGTGCTCGCACCTTTCGAAAGGTCCGCATACGTTTCCTCAATCAGGTGCGCGATGACCTCGGTATCGGTCTCGCTACGGAACGTATGCCCACGCTGGCTGAGCTCTTCGCGCAAATCGGCGAAGTTCTCGATGATGCCATTATGAACGACCGCGATATCGCCCGCACACGACACATGTGGATGCGCATTGGCCTCGGAAGGGCGCCCATGGGTGGCCCAACGTGTGTGGCCGATGCCGCTTTTGCCAGTCAGGTCGAAATGCCCGACAGTATGCGCGAGCTCGGCGACCTTTCCCCTACGGCGCACGACCTGCAGTTTCCCACCTTCCGCAACGGCAATACCAGCCGAATCATAACCGCGATACTCGAGCTTCGCCAAACCGTCGAGCAGCACGGGCGCCGCAGGGACAGTTCCGGTATATCCAACGATTCCGCACATATAAAACTCCATTCCGATGCGCTCACCTGCGCAAATGCGCGATGAAACACCCGATTGCGCTTTTTTGACGCCGCCTATACTACCGCTTTGGCAGGTCTTGGAGCGCC
The DNA here is from genome assembly GCA_030533105.1 of Eggerthellaceae bacterium. GTDB lineage: Bacteria > Actinomycetota > Coriobacteriia > Coriobacteriales > Eggerthellaceae > SIG42. Next base: position 2,089 of record JAUNJT010000009.1, on the reverse strand, counting down.
ACTACATCCAAACCGTCGTTTTTAGCGACTTCCATGGCGGCAGCAAGCGCCTGAGCGGCAGCAATGGTTGTCGCATACGTCACGCCATAGCGCACAGCAGCAAGGCGAAGCGCATAGCCGTCGCCACGCGAACCGTGCCCGAACGGCGTATTGATCATCAGCTTGATCTCACCGTCGGCAATCATATCGACAATGGTGTGATCGCGATCCTTGCTCATCTTGCCGACCTTCCTACACGGAATGCCCGATGAAGCAAGGGTCTTAGCCGTTCCGCCTGTACTCACGATATCGAAGCCGAGGCGTGCGAAATCGCGTGCAATCGATGCAATTGAGCGTTTGTCGCGGTCTGCAACGCTGATGAACACCGTTCCCGATGTGGGCAGCTCATAAGAAATCGCCAGCTGCGTCTTCGCATATGCCGCAGGGAATGCCGGCGCGATGCCCATCACCTCGCCCGTCGATTTCATCTCGGGACCGAGTACGACGTCTGAACCGGGGAACCGACCGAACGGCAAGACCGCTTCCTTGACAGCGCAATAGCCCAGATCGAGGTCGTCAGGCGGCAACTCGATATCGGCAAGGTGCTCCCCCGCCATGACGCGCGTTGCAACCTTCGCAAGCGGCACGCCCATCGCCTTGGAAACGAACGGCACAGTACGGCTTGCACGCGGGTTCGCTTCGATAACGTAAACGTTCTGATCCTTCACAGCGAATTGGATGTTGAGCAGACCGTGCACGCCGATGGCAAGCGCCAAACGCCAAGCGATGTCGCGGAAGCGCGTAACGAGCGCATCCGACAGCGAGAATGGAGGGATGCAGCAAGCCGAGTCGCCCGAATGGATGCCAGCTTCTTCGATGTGCTCCATCACGCCGCCGATGTAGACATCCTCGCCGTCACAAACACAATCTAGATCGACCTCAATCGCTGACTCGAGGAATTTGTCGAGATATACCAGGTGGTCAGGCGAGATCTTCGCCGCCTCGCCCATGTACCTGCGCAGCTGCGCCGCATCGTACACGATTGCCATACCGCGTCCGCCAAGCACATAGCTCGGGCGGACCAGAAGCGGGAACCCGATGCGCGCGGCAACTCTTTCGGCATCATCGAGCGTCGTCGCATCGCCCGCAGGCGGATACGCGATGCCCAGCCCATCGAGCAACGCCGCGAACCGATCACGGTCCTCGGCGAGGTCGATAGCATCAGCCCCGGTTCCCATAAGCGGAACACCGGCTTCTTCGAGCGCGCGTGCGAGCTTTAGCGGCGTTTGCCCGCCGAGCGTGGCAATTACCCCATCCGGCTGCTCGGCATCGATGATATCCATGACATCCTCGAAGGTCAGCGGCTCGAAGTACAGCTTGTCGGACGTATCGTAGTCCGTCGAGACAGTCTCCGGGTTGCAGTTCACCATGATGGTTTCCCAACCCGCTTCCTTCAAGGCATAGCTTGCATGCACGCAGCAATAATCGAACTCGATGCCTTGACCGATGCGGTTCGGACCGGCACCTAAGATGAGCGCCTTCGGCTTTTCGTTCGCGCCCGCCTTGTTGCCCTGCGCACCGATCTCGGATTCATCGGCATCATAGGTCTTATAGTGGTACGCCGTGCCACTCTCGAATTCCGCAGCGCACGTGTCGACGGTCTTGAATGCCGGGACAACCCCGAGCGCCTTGCGGCGCGTACGCACGACGATCTCCGTCGAATTCGTAAGGAAGGCTATTTGCACATCGGAAAGCCCATAGCGTTTCGCAATACGGAATGCCTCGGCATCCATGTCATCGATGCGTGCACCGCGTAGCGCCTCTTGCACGGCAACGATATCCGCCATACGATCGAGGAAGAAACGATCTATGCCCGTAAGCTTGTGGATTTCGGCAGCCGTCCATCCGCAGCGCAGCGCGCACCCAACGTAGACGATACGGTCACAGGTCGGACGCGCGAGCAAGTCAGCATAACCTTCCTTGGTCTCGGACGCGCGCACGTGTCCGTCAACGCCCAAACCTGCGCGGCCATTCTCAAGCGAACGGAGCGCCTTGCCGAGCGCTTCTTCGAACGTGCGGCCGATTGCCATAACCTCGCCGACCGCCTTCA